>CAYMUZ010000247.1:0-7497 GCA_964393875.1 uncultured bacterium
ACGCGTCAGGTTTCCAAGTAACAATACTTTATTAAAACTTGCAGCCATGGAATGCTCTCCTTTACGAGGCTGTGACGGTATCGACCTTGGCAGGCGCTACTTTGCCGCGCGATTTCTTTTTCTTGTCGCGAGCACTTTCGGATTTTTTGGCCGTGATCATGTATTTGAGCACATCAGCGTCCAGAGTAAGCGCACGGCTAAACTCAATCACCGACAAGGGATCCATGTCGAAATCGTAAATCACGAAGAAACCGTCGCGGTGTTTCTTAAGTGGATAAGCTGCCGGACGGCGGCCCCATTCGCTTTTGTTTTTGATGGTTCCGCCAAATTTTTTGACGGCTCCTTCAAGAGCTTCAAAACGCGGCTTATGCGTCTCCGGAGAAGTATCAGGCGGAAAAATAACTAAACATTCATAATGTTTCATTCGACTTAAACTCCTTGAAACCCGCGCATCCCCTGCAATCGGTTTGTCCACCGGGTTGAATTAAAAAATGAGTGACTAATTTAGCACAAAGCTCCCCAGAGGGCAAGCATCCCTTGGGGCTTTCGGTAAACGCCCTAATCTGTTATCGATCTTCGATTTACAGCGTTCATGGCCTGCTCCATGGGCTGCGTCAACCAAAAGTGACAGGCTTTTTGGGCCTCTCCGAAGGTCTTAGGCAGCAAAGACATTTCGGCAGCGCTGAACTCTTCAAGCACAAATTCAGCCAGATCGTCGGACGGTATTTCCGTCCCCTCACAAGAATCCTCTGTCAATGGTAGACCCGGACGGCCAATTCCAATGCGCAAGCGAGGATAATGGCAATGGCCGACTGCGGCTTCAATCGACTTCAATCCGTTGTGTCCACCGCTGGAGCCCTTCCCCCTCAGTCGAAGATGGCTAAAAGGAAGATCGACATCATCCACAGCCACAAGAAGATCCTCTGCCACCAAAAGTGAGGAGTCTTCAAGGAGCCGCTGTATGGTTTCGCCCGACGTGTTCATAAATACTTCAGGGTAACACAGCAAAACATCCCGACCTGCCCACATAATTTTGGCAGTCATTCCCTGAATTTTTTTTTCACGTCGCCAAGAGACTTTAAACGTGCCGGCAAGAAACTCCACAAACTGCCGCCCCACATTATGCCGGGTTCTTTGATAGCGGATTCCCGGATTGCCAAGGCCAACAATCGATTTCACGTAATTACTTTTTAGCGTCTTTCGTTTCTTTTGCAGCAGGCGCTTCCTCACCCTCCGCCGGCTTCTTTCCTTTTTCAATCACCGCGGGGCCTTCAGGCGTTTCTTCACTTGCAGCCGGTTTTTCCTCAAGCCGTGTCTGGTGAATCGCAATGACAACCTCCTCGGCATCCAGCGTACAGGTAACACCCTCAGGCAAAACGAGTTCTCGGACGTGAACAGAGTCATTGATTTTCATACCCTTGGCATCAATGGTAATCGTTTCAGGGATCTGTGTGGGCAAACATTCGACCTCTATTTTATAATGCACCACGTCAAGAACACCCCCCTCTTTCACTCCGGGCGCCTCTTCAGAATTTTTGACTTCGACAGGAACCGAAACAGTGATTTTTTCCGTCATTGAAATGACTGTAAAATCCACGTGGCGGATCTGATCAGACACGGGATCGTGCTGCACATCTTTGATCAGGCAGGTGGGTTCCTTCAAAGGGCTTTCCTCCATCTGCAAATTAATAATCACATTCGACCCGCTTTTGGTATGGAGTGTCGCTTCGAGACTCCGGCGTGTCACCTCAAGTGACATCGGCTCCATGCCGTGTCCGTAAAGCACTGCCGGTACTTTACCGGCGCGGCGCAAGCGTCGCGCCTGAGCAGATCCTTTAGCCTCTCTTTTTTTCACATCCAGATTCACAATCTTCATGGGTATAACCTCCGTTTGAGTTTTAAAAAAGTTAAGACGTTAAGGCTTTGCAAAACAATCCCATAGACATTTACAGAGCCTAAGCTTCCACGCCCGCTTTTGAAAAAAGCGAGCTGATGGATTCGTTCTGGTGGATGCGTCGAATCGCTTCCGACAAAAGCGACGCAATTGAAAGCTGCGTAATTTTTGAGATTTGCTTTTCAGGCGGCAACGGAATTGAATTGGTGACGATCAATTCTTTGATCACTGATTTTTGAATGCGTTCAATCGCCGGCCCCGCCAGCACGGGGTGTACAATAGCCGCATAAATATCGAGCGCCCCCGCTTCCTTGAGGGCTGATGCGGCTTCCACCAAAGAGCCGGCCGTCGAAACAAGGTCATCCACAATGACCACATTTTTCCCTTCAACGGACCCGATAATATTCATTACTTTTGTGTGCGATGCATCCTCACGGCGCTTGTCCACAATCGCCAGCGGACTGGCCAGCAATTTAGCATAGGCTCTAGCCATGCGCACCCCACCAATATCCGGCGAGACCACCACCAGATTGTCTAGATTCTTTTTCAGCAGATAGTTACCCGTCACGTTGATCGAGTACAAATGGTCCACGGGAATATCAAAAAAACCCTGGATTTGTCCTGCATGCAAATCCATTGCCAACACACGATCTGCTCCGGCCTGGGTCACCAAATTCGCCACCAACTTAGCCGTAATGGGACCGCGCGGTTTGTCTTTCCGATCCTGCCGGGCATAACCAAAAAATGGCAGCACGGCCGTAATGCGGCGGGCCGAGGCACGGCGAGCAGCATCAATCAAAATCAAAAGTTCCATCAGATTGTCATTGGGCGGAGTGCAGGTGGATTGCATGATAAAAACATCCTGCCCCCGAATGTTTTCACAGATCTGCACGTGAATCTCACCTTCCGGAAAGCGATCACAGATCACTTCCGCCGGATGCGTCTCCAAAAGCTCCGCAATGTCAGCCCATAGACCGGGGTTGGAGTTCCCCCCCAAAATCACGGGCGAATAATCTGTCGGGGTTGCGTTTTTAAGCATGGCGCTGACGATTCCTTTCTAACTTGGGTTGGATCGGTTTGGCCGGCACGCCCACCACAATCTGACCTCTTTTAACTCGGGTACCTGCTGTCACGACAGCACCGGCCCCAGTCTTAGCTCCGGAGTCAAGTTTGACCGGCGCAACGAGCACTGTATTCGAACCGATAAATACTTTTTCTCCAACGTGGGTGCGGTGTTTTTCTTTTCCATCATAGTTGGCGGTGACGGTGCCCGCTCCGATATTCGTACCCGCACCCACCACGGCATCGCCCAAATACGTTAAGTGTTTGGCCATCACGCCCTTGCCAAGGCGCGTGCGATTAATTTCCACAAAAGAACCGACGACGGCCCCATCTCCAATCACGCTGCCCTTGCGAATTTTAGCAAACGGCCCGATCTGGCAATTGCGGCCTATTTTGACTCCGCTCTCGATATAGGACCACGGATAAATAACGGTATCTTCCCCAATAGTTACATCTGCGGCAACAAAAGTTTGCTCGGGAGACTCAAACGTAACGCCTCGCTCCATGTGCCGCTGAACTTCATGTTTTCTTATCACTTGAACGACCTCCGCTAAATCATTGCGCGAATTAATCCCATGTCCTTCAGCGCTCGTGGCAAGTGGGAATGCTTCCACACGCCCGCCGGAGCTGGACAAAATCTCAATCGTATCCGTCAGGTAATACTCCCCTTTTTGATTGTTCGGCCGCAGTTTTCTTAACGATTCAAACAAGGCCTGCGCCTCAAAAAGATAAATACCGGTATTCACTTCCTGAATCCGCTTTTCCGCTTCAGAGGCATCGAGTTCTTCGCGAATACCGTAAAACCTGCCGCCCGCCCGCAGAATTCGCCCGTAGCCGCGCGGCTCCAGCATAACACAGGACAGCACACTGACAGAAGCGCAAGC
Source organism: uncultured bacterium (assembly GCA_964393875.1). Taxonomy (GTDB): domain Bacteria; phylum Omnitrophota; class Omnitrophia; order Omnitrophales; family Aquincolibacteriaceae; genus JAHFHB01. The sequence goes on from CAYMUZ010000247.1 coordinate 3,841, forward strand.
GCACCGATGCTCGCGGATGAAACTCTCGAGTGTCTCCGCTTTCACAAGCGGCATATCGCCCGGCCACACCAGAATTTCTCCGCGCGAATCTCGCAGTGTTGCAGCCGCCCTTTGGACGGCATGCCCCGTGCCTTTCTGCTCTTTTTGCAGAACTGCCCGCGAACGAAGACTCCAAAGCCGGTTGGTTGTTTTTAGAAATCGACCCACCTGATCAGCCTGTGTCCCCACAACAACACGGGGAGACTTCACACCAAGCAAGGCCAGCGTTTTTAAAGAGTAGCCCAGCACCGGAAGGCCAAGAACCGGATGTAACACCTTGACGAGCGAAGAGCGCATACGCGTTCCTTTGCCCGCAGCCAACAGGATTGCGTCCACCGCTTCTATCCTTTGATTCCGGAGAGTTTAATTCCTTCCACAAAAAACCGCTGGTTAAACATAAAAACCAGAAGAATGGGAAGAATCATCATCACCGAACCGGCCATGAGAAGCGTCCAATCCGTTCCATGCAGCGACTGAAAATAGGCCAACCCAATGGGCAGTGTAAACTTTTCATGCGTATTCATGACAATGAGCGGCCACATAAAACTCATCCACGATCCCATAAATGTAAAAGTTGTCAGCGTGGCCAGAGCCGGCTGTGAGAGGGGTAAAATAATTCTAAGAAAAATTCCAAAATAAGAACAACCGTCAATTTTTGCGGCATCTTCTAAATCACGCGGCAGCGTCAGAAAAAACTGGCGCAGCATAAACGTGCCGTACGCTGTAAACATGGCTGGCAGAATCAACGCTTTGTAAGTATCGATCCAGCCGAATTTTCGGAGCAAAATAAACACAGGAATCATCGTGACCGCACCGGGCACCATCATGGTCGCCAAATAGCCGAAAAATAATTTGTCCCTCCCCGGAAATCGCAGCCGCGCAAAGGCATAAGCCGCCATCGCACTCGTCGCCACCTGCCCAAAAGTGATCGCTGCCGCCACGAAAAGTGAATTGATATAAAATTTGGCAAACGGAACAACGTACCAGGCCTTCACATAGTTTTGCCAGACAAAACTCGTCGGGACCCATTCTTGCCACCACTCCTTCTGATACGAAAAAATAGCCCCGGGCTGCTTCAGCGAGGTTGTCACCATCCACAAGAAGGGTCCGACCATTGTCAGCGCACCCATCGTCAAAAAAACGTACGAGACGATTTTTTTCAAATTTTGCTTGAGGTGGTGACGTCGTTTGACCTGCTCAAGATTTAAAGGAAGGGCTGGCATGAATTTTTATTTCATCCCTTAGTGGTAATGAACACTGCGTCCATAAAAATGCCACTGCAAAACCGTGCATAAAAACACGATCACGAAAAGAACCCACGCAATGGCGGCAGCATACCCCATGTGATTCCAGTTGAATGCGTTGTTGTACAAATAATAGATCAGTGTGGTGGTCGAACCGTTGGGCCCGCCGCCGGTCATAATATAAGCTGGGTCAAACCCCGCCTGAAATCCACCGATAATACTCATGATTCCAATAAAAAAAGTGGTGGGTGAAATCTGCGGCCAGGTTACCGCCCAAAATTTCTGCCACCCGTTGGCGCCATCGACCTCAGCGGCATCGTAAAAATCGCGCGGGACCCCCTGCAGAGCCGCCAGGTAGAGAACCATGTTGTAACCACCCACGGTCTGCCAAACACCCATAATGATCAATGCCGGCTTGGCCCATGTGGCATCGTGCAACCAATAGGGCCCTTTGAGACTCAGGCCAAACAAATCTCCGATTTTTGCGATCATCAGATTGAGCGCGCCAAAATCCGGATTGTAGATCAGCTTCCATAGCATATAGATCGCCACCCCTGAACAGATTGTCGGCAAGAAATAAAGCGTACGAAAAATGACGATCCCCTTGAGTTTCTGGTTCAACGCCAGCGCAAGGATCAGCGATCCACCCATGCTGAGCGGAATACTCAGCATGAGGTACACGGTGTTGAGCGAATACTTCCAAAAAAGAGGGTCTTGGAATAGACGGATAAAATTACGCAGGCCGACAAATACGGGCGGTCCCGAAAGAGCATCCCAGCTGCAAAAACTCAGCCCCAGCGATGCCAGTACTGGAATGGATGTGAATAAAAGAAAGCCGATCAAATTCGGGGTCAAAAACCCGTAGGCCGCGAGAGTTTCTTTGGTTTGTGTTTTCATAAATTTTAGGCGGTTTGAACGAGCGGTCGCGGTTTAAAAACCGGAGAATCTGTCCCTTCGACAGCCTCGCGAGTCACAAGACATTGTCCCACCTCGGTTCGGGAAGGCACCTCATACATGGTATCGAGCATCACAGCTTCCGTGACTGAGCGCAGCGCACGAGCCCCAGTTCCTTTTTTTATCGCTTGCTTGGCGATTTCTCTCAAAGCTTCAGGCTCAAATTGCAAATCAACCCCTTCCAGCTCAAAGAGTTTTTGGTACTGCTTTATCAGCGCATTTTGCGGTTCGGTCAAAATGCGCACAAGATCGTCCTCGGTCAGGCCTTTGAGCGGTGCAATCATGGGAAAGCGGCCGATAAATTCAGGAATAAGTCCGAACTCAAGAAGGTCTTCCGTTTCGACATATGAAAGCAAATCACCCTCCCTGCGGGATTTCTCAACCAGAGATTCCGCAGATCGAAATCCAAGCGACTTATTCACCAACCTGCGCTCAATGATTTTCTCAAGCGACGCAAACGTTCCGCCGCAGATGAAAAGAATGTTGCGCGTATTGACTTGAACGTATTCCTGCTGGGGATGTTTTCGCCCACCCTGAGGGGGCACATTCGCCGTGGTTCCTTCAAGAATCTTCAGCAGCGCCTGCTGCACCCCTTCGCCGGACACATCTCGCGTGATCGAGACATTCTGGGATGTGCGTGCAATTTTGTCGATTTCATCGATATACACGATTCCCTGCTCGGCTTTTTTAACATCAAAATTTGCCACCTGCAGAAGCCGCAAAATAACATTTTCGACATCTTCACCCACATACCCCGCCTCCGTCAGCGAGGTGGCGTCGGCAATGGCAAACGGCACATCCATCAGTTTTGCCAGCGTCCGCGCAAACAGCGTCTTGCCGGAGCCGGTGGGACCGATTAAAAGCACATTGCTTTTTTCAATTTCAACGGCATTCTCTTTGGCAGAAAAACCAATGCGCTTGCAGTGATTATGCACACTCACCGCAAGCTGCCGCTTGGCCCGCTCCTGGCCGATAATGTACTGATCAAGATGCTCTTTAATTTCACGCGGTTTCAACACCAACGGGAGTCCGTCTAGCTCACGCGGCCTCGCCGGCTGAAGGACATCTTTATCGAGAATGTCACTGCAAATACGAATGCAGATATCACAAATGTAGACACCGGGCCCGGAAAAAATCTTCCGAACATCTTTGCGTTTGTCGCGCCCGCAGAATGAACAGCGTTCTGAAATCATTACGTCCTAGCCCTCATTTAATTCTTAACTGCTACTGGAGCTGCCCGACCGCCACTCCCAGACGACCTACTTTCAGCATTGAAATCCCCATCCTGCTGTACCGGGTGGCGAAGGGCGAATGGAAACTCCAGAGGACGGATGACTCGATGACAGTTGAACGGCGGATTTATAACGACAAGAAACACGCGCCAAAGACCGTCCGGGCACCTTATCCGGATTCCATTAAG
>CAYMUZ010000248.1:0-3722 GCA_964393875.1 uncultured bacterium
GTGATTATTTGATGGTCTTTAACCCTGATGAAAAACCAATTCCGCAAAAAATTGCGGCACCCAAAAAAGACGATACGAATTAATCCTGAGGAGGATTTTATGAAAAAGAAGATTAAAACGATGGCAATTTTATTAACCGCCGTAGTTGTTTTGGCCGCGCCGGCCTGGGCAGCTTCCGTGAAGGGCTCCGTGGCGTTCAGCGGAACCGCGCCTGCTGCCAAAACCGTCAACATGGCCGCCGATCCGACGTGCGCCGCACAGCACAAGACGGCGATGCCGGATGAAGATGTCATCGTCAACGCAAACAACACACTCAAGAATGTTTTTGTGTACGTGAAAAGCGGGCTTGAGGGCAAAACCTTCCCTACGCCTGCAGCCTCGGTATCCTTTGACCAGAACGGATGTCACTACGTCCCCCATGTGCTGGGCGTGATGGTAGGGCAGACCTTTGAGATCATTAACAGTGATTCGACGCTTCACAACGTGCACAGCCTGGCTAAAGAATCCAAGCAATTTAATCTCGGGATGCCGATTAAAGGAATGAAGATCAAGAAGAAATTTGAGAAACCCGAAGTGATGGCGAAACTTAAATGTGATGTGCACCCATGGATGCACGCTTACGTGGGGGTGCTCAGCCATCCGTTTTACGCGGTCAGCGGCGAGGATGGAAGCTTTGAAATCAAAGACCTTCCGGCGGGAAAGTATACGCTGGAAGCTTGGCACGAAACGCTTGGCACCAAGACCCAGGAAATGACGGTGGTCGACGGTGCGGATGCGCCTCCAGTTCAGTTTTCTTTCGGTAGTTAATTGCTGAAAAATTTTCAAAGAAGCCCCGCGCCTTCCGCATCGCAGAAGGTTCGGGGTATTTTTCTTCTACGGCACGTGAACCATGTCTCATAAAGCCCTCTATCGATTTTCACTCTTTGTCACCGCGATGACTTTACTTTTAGTCGCGGCGGGCGGGCTTGTGACCAGCCATGAAGCCGGTCTCGCGGTGCCCGACTGGCCGCGCTCCTACGGACAATGGATGCCGCCCATGGTGGGAAATGTTTTTTGGGAGCACGGGCACCGCATGATCGCCGGGAGCGTTGCGATTTTAACGTTGATTTTATGCGTGTTCGTCCAGAAATTTGAAAAGCGCACGGGTATTCAAAAATTAGCCTGGGCGGCCCTTGGGGTCGTATTTCTGCAAGCACTGTTGGGTGGTTTGACGGTGCTTTTTCTGCTTCCGCATGCCGTTTCGATTGCACACGCGTGTTTAGCACAAACATTTTTTTGTCTCCAGGTAGCACTGAGTTTTTGTCTAAGACCGCGCGATGAACTTGGGGAGCCGCAGGCGCTGTTGAAAACGGCGGCGGAGCGCCGCTATCTTTTCAAGCTGTGGGTTTTCATTACCAGCGCAGTTTATTTGCAGTTGATTTTGGGGGCCACCGTGCGGCATACGGGGTTGGGCGTTGGGTTTCATGCCGGCTGGGCGGTTCTCGTGTTTTTTTTAGTTTTTATGGGGGTGCGCGGCGTGGCCTTGAGTGTTCCAGCGGCATCGCGGTGGCATTGGATGGCGAATTTGGCAAGCGCGGCCGTGACATTCCAATTCTTTTTAGGGGTTGGGGCGTATATTTATACCCACGTTTTGCCGCGTGGGGATGTTCCGTCCACCGCACGCGTTTTATTTACTTCGGCGCATCAAACGAACGGAGCGATTGTTTTAGGACTTTGTTTTTTGCTTACCCTGAGAGCCAGAGAATGAATTCTACCTGCTGCGCGCGCGCGCGCCTGAAGGCCTATGGGGAGCTGACCAAACCGAGACTGACGCTGCTTGTCATCCTGAGCGCCATGACCGGCTACTATCTCGGGCATCGCGGGGGGTTCAGCTGGGGACCTCTTTGTGTGGCGGCTTTCGGCATCAGTTTTGTTTCTGCAGGGTCGATGGTGCTCAATCAATGGATGGAGCGCGAGGCGGACAGCCGCATGCAGCGGACACAAAAAAGACCCCTGCCTGAAGGGCGCGTGACGCCTCTTGAGGCGCTCATTTTTGGGCTGCTTCTGTCGGCAGCAGGTCTTTGGATTCTTTTTGCGGCGGGTCATAAGGAGGCGGGAACTCTTTCGGGTGTGACGCTGCTGATTTATCTTTTGGTTTACACACCCCTGAAATGTGTGACGCCTTACTGCACACTGATCGGCGCCATTCCGGGCGCAATGCCCACGTTGGCCGGGTGGGCAGCGGCGCAGTGGCCTCTTTCAGGCAACGCCTGGATTCTTTTCGCCATTCTTTATATTTGGCAGATGCCGCACTTTTTTGCGATCAGCTGGCTTTGGCGTGACGATTATGTTCGCGCGGGTTTTCGTATGCTGTCGGTGGAGGATGTAAAGGGGCAGCGCATCAGCCGGCAGATTTTTATCTACACACTGATTTTACTGCCACTATCGCTGCTGCCATTTTTGTTGAGGCAGACCGGGATGATTTATTTTTCGGTTATGATGCCGTTGGGTATTTTTTTTCTCACGCAGGCGGTGCGAGGGCTTCGCGATATTCATCGGGCCGCACGCCCTCTTTTTAGGACCTCCATTGTGTACCTTTCACTCTTATTGATTCTCATGATCCTCGACAAGCGGTGATGGGATGGAAATAGCGGTAGAGATTCATGAATTAACGTACGCTTATGATCAGCGCAAGGTTTTAGATAACCTTTCTTTTTCGGTGCCCCCCGGAGAAATTTTTGGAGTGCTTGGCCCGAATGGAAGCGGCAAGACAACGCTTTTTCGTATCTTGTCTACACTGATTCTGGCACGGCAAGGCAAAGTGAAAATTTACGGACTCGATCTGGCGACTGCGAATGCGGAAGTCCGAAAAAAAATCGGCGTGGTTTTCCAAAATCCAGCGCTGGATATTCAGTTAAGTGTTTTTGAAAATTTGATGTATCAAGGGCAGCTTTACGGTTTGTCGGGTCAAAAGCTGAAAGACCGGGCCGAGGTTTTGCTTAAACATTTAGGGCTTTTAGACCGGCGCAACGAAAAAGCGAAGGTGCTTTCCGGTGGGTTGAAGAGACGCCTCGAACTTGCCAAGGGTCTTTTGCATCAGCCGGCGGTGCTTCTGCTCGATGAGCCGTCGACGGGGCTTGACCCAGGGGCGCGGCGTGATTTATGGACCTATTTGCTTAAATTACGCAAGGAAGAAGGCGTGACCCTGCTTGTCACGACCCACTTGATGGAAGAAGCGGAGCATTGTGATCGCATTGTTATTTTAGAGCAGGGGAAACGGGTTGCTCTTGAAACACCGCAGAGGCTGAAGCAAGAAGCAGGGGCCGAGCGTATTGAACTGACCGTGGGGCCTGGCGAGGATATCGCCAGCCAAATTCGCGGGCGGTTTGGGGTGCGGGTGCATGTCACCGCACAGGGATTGCAAATTGAGCACGGGGCGGCGTCCGCTTTTTTACCCCAGTTACTTTCCGCATTTCCGGGCAAGTTTGAGTCGGTGACCTTACGCAAACCAACGCTGGAGGATGTTTTTTTGATGAAAACCGGGCACCGGTATTGGGAGGCGGGTGTTGTGCCATGAAGCGTGAATCTCTGCTGGCGGCAGGCAGTCTCTGGCAGCGTGAAATGGTTCGGTTTTTTCGGCAGCCCGCGCGGGTTGGCGGAGCCGTGGGAACGCCGCTGATTTTCTGGCTATTTTTAGGTTCGGGGCTAAGCGGGTCGTTCCGCATGCCGGGTGTTGCCGCGGC
>CAYMUZ010000249.1:0-2766 GCA_964393875.1 uncultured bacterium
CATTCGTCTTCGCATCGGACGCTTTCAGTCACTGATGGAAACTCCAGAGAGTTTCACGCTAAATATGCGGAGCAGTTGTCGCGTGACGAAGACCGGCTCGGCGAGGATTTTCTCTTCTACAAGGACCGGCATGGACGCCGAGGGGTGCTCTTTGCGGTGCGGCATCTTGGCCGCATGAAAGCGATTCTTTTTTTGAACGGCTTTCTTGAGCAAGAACGAACGATTCGCCCGATTCTCGAGCTTTTCAAACATTTTCTTTTGGCAGAAGTAGAGCTGGCCCACAAGACGTTTGAACTTAACAATTTTTATGAAACGGTTCACCCCAGGGCACTGGCACTCTCGACGATGCATTCCGTGCATCGTGTCATCAGTTCCTCGTTGCGGCTGCGAGAGCTTTTGCCCAGAATCGGCAGACTGAGCGCTCAGGTACTCAAAGCCAAAGGGTGCTCCATCATGCTGGTCGATAGTGACCGCCATTTTTTGGCGCCGCATTTCGTTTTTGGCGATCATCCCCGCTATGTCCATCGTCAGCGCATTCGTATCGGAAAAGGAATGGAAGGGCGTATTGCGGCTACGGGGGAATTCTATTTTTCAAGAAATGCCGTCGGCGTGCCTTTTATCGAAGATGATGTGGTGGGGGTGATCACACTGTGGAATAAAATCGAGCGCCAGCCGTTTTCAAAGATCGACCTTGAGATTCTCAAATCTCTTTCGGAACAGGCGGTGGTGGCGATCAAAAACGCTCAGCTTTTTGAAGAAACTGAGAAACTGACGCTTGGCAGTATTCAAACCATTAATGATCTTTTGGAGTTGAATTTTAAAGGGAGTCGCGGACACCTGAAGGTTTTTTCAAAAATCGTCTATGAAGTTGGGCGCGAGCTCAATTTTTCCAGCCGTGAACAGACAAACATGGAGCGTGCAATTTTTTTACTCGATACTGGAACGCTTGCCTCGCCTGGAAAAGTATGGCGCAAAACAGGCAAGCTGACAAAAAAGGAATATGATCAGGTCAAGAGAATTCCCATGCAGGGTGCTCAGCTTCTGAAGTCTATTTCTTCCTTGAAACCCGTGATTCCGATTGTTTTACATCATCATGAGCGCTACGATGGCAAAGGCTATCCGCAGGGATTAAAAGGAGAAGAAATCCCTGTTGGCGCACGAATTGTTTCTGTGGTAAACTCATTCGTCGCAATGATTTCGAATCGCAGTTATCGGACTCGCATGACGTTGAGTGAAGCGATTCGGGAAATCCGTGTAAATCGAGGCTCTCAGTTTGATCCGAAGGTCGTCGATGCCTTTGAGCGGGTGATGCAGCGACGTGAGATGATGCAATTAGGGGAATCCGTGTGGTCCCAGAAAGTGGATCTGGGGAAGATTGTACCGATTAAATGATTTCAGCGGGCATTCGAATTCAGAAACCAGTGGGTCGCTTTGCTGACGCTAAACGTTATTTCTTGTTTTTAATTTTATCCTGTTTTTTCAGTCTCATTGCGATGGGTTTTGCGGCCTGTGCAGGGGGATTGGATCTTCTCTTTTTTAACGGAGGTTTGTCATGAAACACAGTGTTTTTGTTGGAGTGAAATGGGCGCGTCGAGGGCTCTTGCTGGGGCTTCTTGGAGCGGTCGCTGTCAGCGGTTGTGCCAAAAATAAAGATCTTGAAAGAATTTCCCGTGAGCAGGCCTCGACTATCCAAGGATTATCGACCGAAATTGCCCGGCTGAACGACGAGCTTGATCAGGCTATTCGCTCTCGTGAAGACCTTGATAAGGCCAAGCAGGAGCTGGAGCGCAAGCTGAAGGATGAGCTTGGGTCGGGGGATCTTTCACTTTCCATGCAAGAACGCGGGCTGGTTTTAACCGTCCAGGATAAAGTCCTGTTTGATTCCGGTAAAGCAGACCTTAAGCAGGGGGCGTTAGCTACGCTTAAAAAGATTGCGACGATTCTTCAAGAAAAAGTGGGTCAGCACATGATCAATGTCGAGGGGCATACGGATAATGTTCCGATTCGACACTCTGGTTGGAAATCCAACTGGGAGCTTTCAACCAGCCGTGCGACTGGGGTGATCCACTATTTTATCGAGCAGGGACTGGATCCGGTTCGGTTTGCCGCCCTGGGGTATGCGGAGTACCATCCCGTGGCTTCTAATGACGCGCCCACAGGACGTGGACTCAACCGGCGTGTTGAAATCGTGATTTCACCCCGTAAACTTGAAGTGCAGACGGCCTGATTTTTTTAAAAGCGCCGGATGAAAAGTCGATCATTCATTCCGGCGGTGATTTTTGCGGTGCTGTTCTCTTTGTGGGGTATTCAATCCTTAGTCCTTCCGCGTTGGATTCTTTCAAAAGTAGGTGAAAGTCTCGGCGTCCGGGTTCAGGGAAGAATTTTTCCGGCATTCTTGGGGTGCTCGTTTACGGTAAAATCTCTGCGACTGCATTGGAAAGATAAGGTGAGGGTGGAGGAGGGGCAGATTCGGCTGTCGTATGCTATTGCCAGTCTTTTAAATGCAGAGGGTGTTCGGATTCAGGTTGAAGGTCGGTTATTACGTGTGCGCTTGTTAGGTGATTGGCAGTATCTCAGCGTGGGACAAAGTCAGTTGATTGACAAAGTGTTTGCGGATTTTGTTTTCAATTCAGACGGACTCAAACAAATTTTAACGCTGGATGTCTCGTCGCCTGCACTTTCGCTGCAGATCGGGACGTCGTTAAAAAAAAAGGCTGACGTCACCGCGGCGTCAACCCGGACGGTTCATGAAACTTGATGATTTAT
>CAYMUZ010000250.1:0-3093 GCA_964393875.1 uncultured bacterium
CCACGGCCTTTTTGTGCGAACCCATCACCAAAAAAGCATTGATCATGTCGTCGACGTACGTGAAATCGCGGCTCTGACTGCCATCGCCATAAATGGTGATCGGCTCATTTTTAAGCGCCAAATCAATAAATTTCGGAATCACGTCGTAGGTGTGCCGCGGACCGTACGTGTTAAACGGCCGGATAATGGCAATCGGCAATCCGTAAGTCAGGTAGTACGAAAAGGCAAAACGATCCGCCGCCACTTTGAAGGCCGCATAGGGTGACGTGGGATTGAGCGGATGTTTTTCGCTGATGGCCGGCGTGAGAGCCGTGCCGTAAATCTCGCTGGAAGACGTGCAGACCACCCGTTCAATATTTTTGAGACGCTTCGCCGCTTCAAGAATGTACAGTGTTCCGTGCAGATTGGTCATCATCACTTCAAAGGGATGGTCAAAAGAATACGGCACATAGGCATCGGCCGCCAGGTGCAAAATGATTTGCGGGGCGTTTTGGGTCACCATTTCCACGGCGTCATTACTGGAAATATTGACGGCCAGAATTTTCTGTAGATCCCCCTTCAAATGAGAAATGTTTTTCAAATCGTAACGATACGTCCCGCTCACCGAAGAGCCGCGCACCAGTACGCTGACGCGAGCTCCCAGTTTTAACAGACGCTCGGTCAGGTGCGAACCCATAAAACCATCGGCGCCAGTGACTAAAACTTTTTTATTTTTCCAGAATGTATTGGCCACATTAAACCCCTTCTCTGATTGATAGAATTCTCTAGGACAATCCCAACTCGCGATAAACCTTGATCTGGGCTTCTGCCGAATGCTTCCACAAATAATGACTGCGCACGCGCTCTTTCAGCCGGCCATTCTTTTCTTTTTTAAGCGCGGCCAGCACTTTAGCACGGATGTCCGCCACACTGGCCGGATTGACATAGTCTGCATCGCTTCCAAAATATTCACGCGTGGAGCCCTCGCGCGTCAGTACCACTTTGGCGCCTGCTAATGCGGCTTCGAGGGCTGCCAGGCCCGGTGTTTCAAACCAGGTGGCAAGAACGAATACACCGCAGCCCGCATAGGCTGAACCCAATAACCCCGAGGCCCGGTCGAGGTATCCCGCAAAGTGCACTTCCGGCCCGGCTTCCTGCCGGCACCGGTCATAATAATCGCGATGCGTGGATACGGGCTCGCCGGCAATCACCAGCGGCACACCGGTTCCTTTAAGCGCCCGGATCAGGTTGAGCTGATTTTTGCGCGGCTCAATCCGGCCGGCTGCGAGCACAAAATCACGCAGACCCGTTTTCGTTCTAAAAAGCTCCGAGTCCGCCGCCTCGAATTCTTCATCCGCCCCGTAGGTCACCACCCGCAGACGATCCGCCGGAACTAAGAAATACCGGTGAATCTGTTGGGCTTCGGCCTCAGATCCGGCCAGCACCAAATCAGCACAGTTCATCATCGTGCCGCGTTCCGAGGGCATCGCCGGCAACAACGTTTTAACCGTCTGGCGCAACAGGCAAAGAAGACGCTCGCGCGGCGTATAAGCGATTTTAAAAGAGCTTTGCCAATTGTACCAAATGATGGGGCAGTGAACAATTCGAACTCCCTTTGTTTTGGCAGTCTTCATCAGTCCCAAAGCTTCCTTCACAGAACCAAACACGTGCAGGATGTCGCCGGGCTGAAACCGGTCATTCCACATGTCAAAAAGCTTCACGCGAACGCCCCGTTTTTCAACCGCCTCGCGTGTTTTGAGCAAAAGCATCTCTCCCCCGCCTGGGTTCTGCATGGCTGAAGGATAAACGTAGTAATAGACCCAAGGGGACAGGTCCGTTTTGTTCACAGCGGACCTGTCCCTTTCTGGAGCACGGCACATAAAAAAAACTGCAAGGGAGACATCATCCCTTTCTCAAAACAACCAACCCGTCGTTGTCGAACGCAACCCTATAACCCGCCGAAGTTAAATCGCGCAGGGCCTCCTCGGGGGGGGGCGTGCCAGGTTCCCAAAAAGCCCGGTCAAACACCACATAATCGACGCCGTATTTTAGCGCATCTTCCTTCTTTGTCGGCGTGGAATTATAGTCAAATTGATAAACGAAACGCCGGGGAAGGGCCTGGGGTACCAGGTTGTTGTGCGTCAACACCCGCGCCGTTTCAGGAATTGCAGCTAGTTTTTCGCGCACAAGCCGCGTATGCGGCGTCCTACGGCGGGCGCTTTGCCAAAAATAAAAATATTCCGGCGCACCGGCGCGGAAAAAGGCAATGATCGTCAGGGCAATCAAAAGAAAGCTCCCCCCTTTTTGAAATCGATTCGAACTCTGGATTTTTTTAAGCGATACGACCGTTCCCAAGAAAAGAAAAGGCGCAAGCCCTGTGGTGTAATGATAGTTAAGAGATCTCGCGACCTCATTCTCGGAAAGAATGTTTTGCAAAAAAATCGGCAAGGTCAATAATCCAGTCAGATTCATCACTGGCAGAAATAAAAAAGGCCCGTAGATTTTAAGCAGGTATTCCCAGCGTTCCGCATCCCCCAGTACTGCCACCCAACCGCTGGCTTGGGTCAAATGGACGTAGAAGCCCCGGTACAAATAGGGTGCGCCGCTCAACGCCGGAATGAAAATCTTCACGCACAAAAACAAATACGCCACAGAAAAGATCATCACGCCGATTCCCAGCTTGCGGGAACGGCCGCTCAAAAGCGCATACAGCCCCAACGCAGCCGTCACACCGCCCATAGTCTCTTTGGCCAGGAGAATAAGCACTGTGCAAAAAAGAAACAGCCGTTTACGCCCGGTCTCAAGCGCCAACCACGCCAGAAGCATGAAAGGCTCCACTAAAAGTTCCGGATGAAAATCTTCGTGTGCCGCCGCGCGCGACGGCATGTAAAGCACATACAAAATCGAAAAAAGAACAACCCAGCGGTTGTCCCCTAGCTCTCGACGTACGATGGCAGCGAGAGGGAAAAGACAGGCCGCAGAAGCCACTGCCTGCAATAAAAGCAGCATGCGCGGATCAGGCCAGAGAGAATAAAAGGGTGCCAGCAGGGCCAACAAAGGGCTGAAGTGATCGCCAAGCAGGCAAATGCCGCCTTTCAGCGACGATTCCAAAAA
>CAYMUZ010000251.1:0-4465 GCA_964393875.1 uncultured bacterium
ACAACACTGAGGGGAGAGATTCAGTCGCTGGCCGGAAAAATTTCTGAACAGCAGGCCACCTTGGACCGTCGTACCGGTCCGGCCGTGCTTGCGGCGGAAACAAAAGCAATAGCGGTCAAGAAAGAGCCGGTGAAAAAAGCCAAAACTTCCAAAACGATTGAGGTGCTTCCGGAGAAAGACCGCCTGAAGCTTGAAAAAGAACTTGCGCATGTAGAGAAGAAAATTGTGAAGTTGATTGAAAAAGAAACTTCGCTTGATCACGAAGAGACCGGTATTTTGGAGCGGCGCATCCAAATGATCGATCAATTTGTTCAAAAGACTCATTCCAAGGCTGCGGCGCAAGATTTGCTTGCAGAGCGCGGCCGGATTGCAAGCCGGTTAAGTGAACTGGAACTGCGCCGTGATTTTCTCAACCAGGAGCTGGGCCGCTTTCATTCCGCGGAAGCTGCTGATGCTGTGGGCTCTTAACCGTTTCAAAGGAGTCGTATGAAGTTTTGCCGCCGCTTGCAGACCGGTTTTCTTTGTTTCCTTTTATCGGTGACCTCAGGCTGCGGCTATACGCGCCACAACTCACTTCCGCAAAACTACAAATCGATTTATGTCAAGACAGTCCTCAATAAGATCCCGATCAACCAGCTGATTGCCTATAAGCCTGGATTAGAAATCGACATTACAAATGCGGTGGTGCGCCGTTTGCAACGAGATGGCAATCTGAAAGTTGCGCGCCGCCCCGAAGATGCCGATCTTGTGTGGGAGGCCGATTTGGTTCACTTCGACCAGGAGGGGGTGCGCTTTTCACGGCTGGATACCACGCAGGAATTACGCATTTATCTGATTTTATCGATGAGGCTCATCGAACGAGCTTCCGGCCAGACTCTTTGGGAAGAACAGAATTTTACAGGAGATGAAGACTATTTCATTAGCCAGATCCGCGATCAGGCGCGGGATGAGGCGGCAGATCATGCGGTGGACCGGCTCGCCCGAAACGTGGTTGATCGCATTGTCGAAGATTGGTAAAGCAACCCCTCTTTTACGACCCCCCCGGAGTTACTGTGAGTAACCCAGCCTATTTTATTGAAGGTGACCCTCTTTTTTGCAGTGAAAAGGTGAAGGAAATCACCCTTTCGCTAGAGAAAACACCAGGATCCGTCTACTGCGAGTCGATTTCACTTGCGGAAGTACCGTTCGGGAATGTCCTTGCGAAAGCCCTCAACCGTCCTTTTTTCTCCGCCTTTCAGCTTTTCAATCTTAGTGAATGTGAACAGCTCCAAGAGTCAGATCGTGAAGTCTTAGCCAGCTATTTGAAATCTCCGGCCGAATTCTCCGCATTGGTCTTTCGGGCGGAGCGCTCAAGCGACGAGCGCGGCTATGACCGCCCTAGCAAAGACATGGAACTGCTCTCAGCCCTGATTCAGAAATATGGGGGAAAGGTGCTGCGCTCTAATACCCCTCCGCTCGCCGCATTTATTCAGGAAAAAATGCGCCGGGCCGGGAAAAATATGGATGCGGCACTGGTGCGCAAACTTGAAACCGAATGGCGTGATTTCCCAGAAATGCTAGATTCTGTGCTTGAAAATTTGATTCTCTTTGCGGGTGTTGAATCCAAAATAACGGACGAGATGGCAGAAGGAATGGAAGTAGCGTCCGTCAAGGGCGACCGGTTCAAATTTCTGGATGCCGTGACGGAAAATAAAACAGCCGAAGCGCTGATTTTACTGGGAAGATTGATCGAAAATGGCGATGAACCGATAGCCTTACTTTCCTTTTTACATGGCCAAATAAAGTTATACTGGCACGCGCTTCGACTGAGTGAAAGCGGTCTGAGCGAGGGCGAAGTGTTTTCTGAACTGAATATTTCTTCACAGCGAGCTTTTTTTCTGTCAAAAAAACTTAAATGGTACAACCGTGCCAGGACGGAGTCGATGCTTGCGGAGCTTTTTGAGCTAGATTGCGGAATCAAGACGGGAGAATCGGAAGCCCGCAGCGGTCTTGAACGATGGACTACGCGCTCCTGCAGGCAAAGACCGGCTAGTCGGTATTTGTTGAGAGCGACTTGAAATGAACAGGTGGAAGAATTTAGGCAGCTTTTTTGCTGCTCAGACGGGCAAGGAAGCGCGCCACTCTGGATTTCTTGCGATCGGCTCGGCCGCGGGGAATGAGGCCGCGGGAAACGGCACGGTCATAACGCGAAATGACTTTTTGGGCAAAAGTTTTTGCTTCTTCCGGATTTTTATCGAGGCTGTTGAGTTTTTGTGCAAGCGTTTTTAGTTCGGACACAGCGGCTTTTTTACGTTCGCCTTTGCTAGTCTGATTACGGAGTCGTTTGGCAGCAGAGCGGCTGTTCGGCATAGGAATTCCTTTCAAATATTTAAGACGTTAAGGCGTGCAATCTAACATAGGGGCTTTACGGTGTCAACTCATCCCGCCAACTCTCGCCAAAAAATGAGTCAGCCCGTTCATCCGCTGCGTGCTCAGGTTGAGGCGCTGCCCTACGTGTCGGGTGTCTACCTCATGAAAGACCCCGGCGGCACATTGCTTTACATCGGGAAGGCAAAGTCGCTGCGGCAGCGTGTGCGCTCCTACCTGAACCCGTCTCCAGAACTTCCCAAGATTGCCATTCTGATGTCAAAAGTGGCGCGCATTGATCATATCGAGACGCCGACCGAGGTCGATGCGCTGCTTCTGGAAGCCCAACTGATTCAAAAGCATCAACCGCGTTATAATAAGGAACTAAAGGATGGTAAAAGTTTTCCGCTTTTAAAAATTACCGGTGAAACTTATCCAAGACTGCACATCACGCGCAATCAGACCGACCGCAAAGCGGTTTATTACGGACCCTATACGGATGCCAAGCTACTGCGCGAAGCTGTTTCGCTGATCCATGCACTTTTTCCAATTCGAAAATGCAGACGCTTGCCGAAGACGGCCTGTCTTTACTACCACATCGGTCAGTGCGTGGCGCCTTGCATCAAGCCTGAGGTCAAAGACGACTACGACGCTCTGATTCGGGAGGTCCGGACCTTTTTAGGCGGTGGTAAAAAAAGTTTCATGGACTATTTGCGTGAGCGTATGGAAGAAGCCGTCGGGGATCTGCGTTTTGAAGATGCCCAATACTGCAAGGAACAAATGGATGCTCTGGCAAAACTCAGCCGCAAACGCTTTGTGGTGGGCCGTGAAGATTTATCCGCCGGGCTTTCAGCGACTCTGGAACTCAAAAAATGGCTGCGGACCGAAAAACTGCCGGAGAAAATAGTCTGTTTTGACGTGTCCAATATTCAGGGACATGAAGCCGTTGCCTCTCGCGTCAGTTTCTATCGTGAATTGCCGGAGAAAAGCGGCTATCGCCGCTACAAGATCCGCCATGTCCGGGGGATTGATGATTACGCGATGATTCAGGAAGCGCTGGAACGCATGCTTACCGGCGTCGAAGAACAGCGAGAAAAATTTATCCCGGATCTGATTCTGATAGACGGCGGCAAGGGGCATTTGGGTGCAGCGCTTGACGTTTTACGGAAGCGGGGTGCCCAGAAAATAAAACTGATTTCCATTGCGAAGCGTTTTGAAACGATTTACACACCGGGCCTTTCGCAGCAGGGGACCCCTGAAGGGGCACTCGTGGTTCCCATGCCAAAAGATTCCCCGGCGCTTTACCTGTTGCAGAAAATTCGGGATGAAGCGCACCGGTTTGCAATTACTTACCACCGGTTGTTGAAAGGGAAGTCTGTGTCGCAGTCCGTGCTTGACGGTGTACCGGGAATCGGACCTTCCCGCAAGCGCGTTTTACTTGAACACTACCCGTCGATGGCGGCTTTGTCGCAGGCGTCTTCAAAAGAGTTGATTGCGATGGGGCTTAGTCTCGCAACCGCACAGAAACTATTAGCTTTTTTGGTAAAGCGTGGGGTATGAAGAGGTACGAACGGACGTGTGGCCGTGAACTGGTTTCTTCTCTCTCCCAGCGGTTTCTGCTAAACTAGCACCCCGAGCTTGTGCTCGGGTGCTGTGCCTCAGCTGCCAGTGAAGCATCTGTAGGCAACTAGCACCCCGAGCTTGTGCTCGGGTGCTATCTCCTCCCCAGCGGCTAAGGAAATATCTGTAGGTACGAGCGTTTTTTTTAGGGGGCATTTTTATGAAGGCTGAAATAGAGAATTTAAAACAGCGGTTGAACGAGCTCAAAGGAAAATTACTCGAGATACGGGGGTATCTTTGACGTCGATAGCCGCCAAAAGGAAATTGACGCGCTGAATGAAAAAATGGCTCAGCCGGGGTTTTGGGATCGTCCGCAAGAAGCACAGGAAAATGTAGAACGCTTGCGGGGGCTGAAAAAATTGGTAGAGCCCTGGTTTGCGTGTCATCAAGGCGTGCAGGATCTTTCAGAATTTACCGAGATGGTTGATGACAATCAACCGGATGCGCTTGTAGAGCTTGACGCGGAATCGTTGCTGCTAGCCAAGCAGGTTGAAGATCT
>CAYMUZ010000252.1:0-9615 GCA_964393875.1 uncultured bacterium
CCGCGAGAAAAAGTAACATGGGTTGCACTCACTTACCTGTATGGTGTCGGCCGCGCCTTTTCAAGAAAAGTATTGGCAGAGACCGGCATCGATCCGATGAAGCGGGCAAAGGATCTTACTGAAAAAGAGATTTCTAACATCACAAACGTAATCCAAAAAACCGCCAAAGTAGAAGGTGATTTGCGCCGTGAGGTTCAGCAAAATATCCGCCGGCTTATTGATATTCGAGCGTACCGCGGTGTACGCCATCTTCGCGGGCTTCCCGTGCGTGGTCAGCGAACCCATACGAATGCCCGCACGCGTAAGGGGCCTCGCAAAGTGGTGGGCGGCCTTAAGAGAAAAGCGACGGCTGCGAAATAAATCAATTTAAAATAACGGGGAAGAGGCTTTCATGACGAAGAAAAAGAAAAAAGTGAAGCAAGTATCGCGGGGGATTGTCCACGTGGTGGCAACGTTTAATAATACGATTGTTACCGTGACGGATCCGCAGGGAAATACGCTTTGTTGGGGATCCTCAGGGGCTGCTGGTTTTAAGGGATCAAAAAAATCGACTCCTTTCGCAGCGCAAGTTGCATCAGAACAAGCGGCCAAGAAAGCCCTCGAGTTTGGTCTCAAGGATATTGTGGTTCACGTCAAGGGGCCAGGTTCCGGTCGCGAGTCAGCCATTCGCGCACTACAAGCGGCCGGGCTTCAGATCTCAGCGATCTACGATATTACACCGGTGCCGCACAACGGCTGCCGGCCGCCAAAGAAAAGGAGAGTGTAAGTTTATGGGGAGATATCTAGGACCTGTCGTACGGCTCTCCAGGCGTGAGGGAGTGAACCTCATGCTTAAGGGCAGTCGGCGTAGTGATGATAAAGTAGCCAAAAGGCTGGCGCAGCCCCCTGGTATGCATGGAAAAAACAGAATGCGCAAGACGTCCGACTATGGGTTGCAGCTGCGCGAGAAACAAAAACTGAAAAGAATTTACGGATTGCTGGAGCGCCAGTTTCGTGTTTTCTTTCAGCGAGCGGCTCGTAAAACAGGTGTGACGGGTGAGACATTGATCCAGCTCTTGGAGCGGCGGCTGGACAACACGGTTTACAGGCTCCTTTTTTGCACGACCCGACGTGAGTCTCGACAGATGGTGAGTCACGGGCATATTTTTGTCAATGGACGCCCAGTCAATATTCCTTCATGTCTTGTGAAGCCAGGGGATGTGATTACGGTGAGACAGAAAGAGTCTACGGTGGCCAGGATTAAAAATCACCTCCAGCTCATGGATGATTTCCCTGTTTCCGAGTGGCTTACACTGGATCGGAACACACTTGAGGCAAAAGTGGCCCGTATGCCTACCAAGGCGGATGCGGCGTTGCCCGTGGAGGAGTCTTTAATCGTAGAGCTTTACTCTAAATAATCACGAATTGTTTTTGCAGTATAACCGCTAAAATGGCGGTTATGATTTTCACTTGAGGAGGATACCATGGGAATACGTTGGAAAACATTTGAGGTGCCAAAACGGCTGGAAGCTGATAAGGATTCGCTGACAAAAACTTACGGCAAGTTTTTTGCGGAGCCGTTTGAGCGTGGTTATGCCACGACACTTGGAAATTCGTTGCGCCGTGTTCTGATTTCGTCCATTGATGGGGCTGCCGTGACCAGCATTAAGATTGACGGTATGCTGCACGAGTTTTCTGCCCTGGATGGAGTCCTAGAAGATGGGTCAGAGATTGTTTTGAATATCAAGAAGCTTGTTTTTCGCTACCACGGAAAAGGGACCAAACTTGTCCGGATTGATTTGAAACGGCAAGGGCCTGTTACGGCGAAGGATATTCAAGCGGATGAAACGGTTGAGATGGTGAGTCCCGATCAGCACATCTGCACCTTGACAAAGGATGTCCCCTTTCGCATGGAGATTGAAATCGGACGAGGGCGTGGTTACGTTCCGGCAGAAAAAAACAAAAAAGAGGGAGCTCCGATCGGGCATATTCCGGTAGATTCGCTTTTTTCACCCGTGATGAAAGTGAATTTTTTTGTGGAAGAAACTCGTGTTGGGCAGATCACCGATTACGATAGACTAATTCTCGAAGTGACAACCAATGGAGCGCTTGGGCCGGAAGAAGCCCTTCTGTATGCATCTAATATTCTGCAGAGGCACCTTGATATTTTCGTCAACTACGGTGAACTTCCTGAGGAGGAAGAGGAGGAAGAAGAAGAGCATGACGAGGGGTTCCGCGATATGGTGAGCAAGCCCATCAGTGAACTTGAGCTCTCGGTTCGCAGCGCCAATTGCCTGGAAGCGGCCCAGATTAAAACCATTGGTGACCTTGTGCAGAAATCAGAAGCAGAGATGCTTAAGTATAAAAATTTTGGAAAAAAATCTCTCTCTGAGATTATGAGCATTTTGACTCCGATGGGGCTGACCCTCGGAATGAATGTCGAAGATCGCTTGAAGAGGAAGGGCGCCGGTGCTGCCGAGAGTGCCGCCGTGAACGTTTAAGGAGCAAGGAAATGCGTCATCAAAGACTTCGCAGAAAGCTTGGAGTAAATTCAGAGCACCGCAGAGCGCTTCTTCGCAACCTGGTGAAGAGCCTTGTCTTGAGGAAGCGGATTCGAACAACTTTGGCGAAGGCCAAAGAGGCGAGTGCCTTTGCTGATAAAATGGTGTCGCTTGGAAAACGAGGCGGCTTGCATGCGCGCCGGCTGCTTATTTCCGAACTCGGTTGTGCGGATGCGGCAGCTGCCTTGCTGAAAGACATCGTGCCTCAGTTTAAGGAGCGGCACGGAGGGTACACGCGAGTACTTCGGCTTATGCCCCGTGTTGGCGATAACAGCAAAATGGCGCTCCTTGAATTTACAGCCGTTTTTGCGCAGCCTAAAAAAGCGAAAAAGGCAAAATCAAAATCGGAAAAGACCGACGCTCCGAAACTGGACTCTCCGAAATCAGTAAAATCCGAACAGGCTTCTGTGCAGCCGGATGAGGCAGTGAAGCCAGTGGATGGCAAGACGGATCCAAAAAAACAGGGTGGATTCCTGGGGTCCCTCCGAAAATTCCTCAAGGGCGACGAATAAGCCCCGCTTGCTTGAAAGGGAGCTTATGACCGTACTTTCGCGGCGCGTTCAGACTCTCACACCGTCCGTCACTCTCGGCATTGAGGCCAAAGCCAAGGAGCTGAAGGCACAAGGGAAAGATGTTATTTCTCTGAGCGCCGGAGAGCCTGACTTTGACACCCCAGAGCATATTCGGCGTGAAGCTGTTAAGGCGCTTGAAAGTGGTGTTACCCGTTATACCCCCGCTGTCGGGACCCTTGAACTGCGCCAGGCTATCTGCGAAAAACTCAAACGCGATCAATCGCTCGTTTTTACACCGGATAGAATCGTTGTCAGCGGCGGTGCGAAACACTCCCTTTTTAATATTTTTTATGCGATGCTCAATGAGGGAGATGAAGTTTTAATTCCATCGCCCTTTTGGTTAAGTTACCCCGAGATGGTTCAAACCCTTGGTGCGAAAGTTGTTTTAATTGAGACGACACAAAATACTGGGTTTAAACTTTCGCCAGCCGCCCTTGAAAAGGCAATTACCCCAAAAAGTAAAATTCTTGTCTTAAATTCTCCGTCTAATCCCACGGGCGCTGTCTACTCACGTGAAGAGTTTGAAGGGCTTGTGCGAGTGCTCAAAAATCACCCGGGTCTTTGGGTGGTGAGTGATGAGATTTATGAAAAACTTGTTTTCGACGGGCGGAAACATTTTTCGATTGCTCAACTGGATTCTGAAATTGAAAAAAGAACTCTATTAGTTAATGGCATGAGTAAGTCCTACGCCATGACGGGTTGGCGGCTTGGCTATGCGGCTTTTCCGGATAAAACGCTTGCAGATGCTGTGGCGAGTTTTCAGAGTCACTCGACTTCAAATCCTACCTCGTTTGCCCAGTCTGGCGGCGTGGAGGCCATCCGCAACGGAGATGGAGATGCACAGACGATGTGTCGTGTTTTTGAGAAACGGCGCGATTGGTTTTTTGAGAAGGTCAACGCCCTGCCAGGTCTAAAACCTTTCCGGCCAGAAGGAGCCTTCTATCTTTTTGTGGATATTCGCGACACAGGTTTTGGCTCGATTAAGCTCTCCGAGAAATTGCTTGAAGAGGCCGGATTGGCTGTTGTTCCTGGGCTTCCGTTTGGCAGCGATCACCATATCCGCATGAGTTTTGCCACGTCTGAGAAAAATCTGGAATCGGCGGTGACCAGGCTTTCAGACTGGCTGCACAAACACGTCAAGGCCAGAGTCTAATCATTTCGCTTGCACAGCTCTGTGCTTTTACAAACGCAGTCCGTTGATTCCCGCCTATGCAAACACTAAAGATCCTCAAAGTAGGCGATGAGTTCGATCGTCAGACGCTGCCCTCTCTCTTGGCGGAACTCCACTATGACCAAAAGGCACTTGTGGCCCAACCCGGAGAATTTGCCCTGCGTGGTTCTGTGGTGGACATTTATCCTCTGACTTACCGCTCTCCCGTGCGTCTTGAATTTGAAGCCGACCGTCTTGTATCCATCCGGGATTTTTCTCCGTTGGATGGAAAATCACTGACGGCGTTCGAAGAGGTCTTTTTACTGCCGATGACGGATATTTTTCGGCGTAAGCGGTCAAAACTGCGCGAACAATTCGAGAATTTTGAAGCGCTCACGGAAAGCCGTGATTTGCAGGCGGGTGATTATGTCGTGCACCTGGAGTTTGGGATTGGCCGGTTTGTCGGAACCAAAGCTTTGCAGATTAAAAACGTTCGTAAACGGCGATTAGCCGTAGAGTATGCGGACCGTGAGATCCTCTATTTCGAACTCGAGGAACCGCTGGAGCGTTACATCGGCGGTGAGGGGTACGCCCCCAAGCTGACACGGCTGCATACGCGTGATTGGGAGCGAGTGAAGGAGAAGACACGGCGGGCTGTGGCCGGAATTGCCCATGATTTGCTAGAGGTGCAAGCGAAGCGGAGTGTGGAGCGGGGGCTAAGTTTCCCTCCAGATAACGATTGGCAGCGGCAGTTTGAGGCAGAGTTCCCGTTTGAAGAAACGCCGGATCAGTTACGAGCCATTGAAGAAGTCAAAAAAGATTTGGAGTCCGTCCGTCCGATGGATCGTCTTATTTGCGGAGACGTGGGGTACGGAAAAACAGAGGTGGCGATGAGAGCCGCTTTCAAGGCTGTCACAGCTGGAAAACAAGTGGCCATTCTTGTTCCGACGACGATTTTGGCAGAGCAACACTATCTTGTGCTGAAGAAGCGGGTGAGTCATTTTCCCGTGACAGTGGAAGTCCTTTCGCGCTATCGCTCACGGCAGGAACAAGCTAAGGTGTTACAAGCTACAGTACGCGGCAGCGTAGACATCTTGATCGGGACGCACCGTTTGTTGTCGCGGGATGTTCAGTTCAAAGACTTGGGACTGATTGTGATCGATGAGGAGCAGCGTTTTGGAGTTCGTCATAAGGAAAGGCTTAAACAATATCGCGCGATGGTGGAGGTGCTGACACTCACGGCAACGCCCATTCCCCGTACCCTGTACCTTTCTCTCATGGGGGTGCGCGACATGTCGGTGATTAATACGCCGCCCCAAACCCGCTTGGCGGTCGAGACCCATGTGCTGGAATACAGTGATGAGAAGATTCGAGAGGCGCTTATCCGCGAGGCGGCGCGCGGCGGACAGTCTTATTTTGTTCATAACCGCGTCGAGTCGATAGAGAAAATTCATACGCGTTTGTGCCAAACGGTGCCGGATATTAAATTTGGCGTGGCGCACGGGCAGATGCGGGCTGGTGAGCTTGAGTTAGTCATGAAGTCTTTTTTAGAGGGGCGGATTGATTGTTTAATCTCGACCAATATCATTGAGTCAGGAATCGATATTCCCAATGCCAATACAATCATTGTAAATCGGGCGGATGCTTTTGGTTTGGCCGATCTGTACCAGTTGCGCGGGCGGGTGGGGCGATACCATGAAAAAAGACAGGCGTATGCTTATTTGCTTGTTCCCAAAAACTGGGTGCTTTCGCGCGATGCAGAAAAACGCCTGAATGCCATTGAGCGTTTTACTCAACTGGGTTCCGGGTTCAAGATTGCCATGGAAGATCTTGAGATTCGCGGGGCCGGAAATATTTTAGGCCATGAACAAAGCGGGTTCATCCATGCGGTCGGCTTTGACCTGTACTGCCGAATGCTGCGCCAAGCCGTGAAGGCGGCTGAGCAGGAGCCGGTTTCTAAGAAGGGGCAGGGCTTGTTGCAGAATCCTCCTGAGTGTGCTATAAAAACCTCATGAACCGCCCCCTTTTACTGCTATTTTCTTTTCTGTTTCTAGGTGTTTCCGGCAGAATTTTGTATGCGGGCGAGAGCCAGCTTTTAGATCAAGTGATTGCGGTTGTGAATGATGAGGCGATTACCCAAAGTGAGCTTGATGGTCTTCTCCGTCCTATTTATGAAGAATACAAACAGCGGTATAGCGGTGAGAAATTTGTTCAGGAGCTGACGGAGGCCCGCCGTAAACTGTTGAACCAGCTCATTGAAGACCGAATTGTCTTCCAGGAAGCAAAATCTCGAAGCATCAAGTCTGATGCGGCGCAAATTGATGAGCAGATGAGTGAATTCCAGAAACGTTTTGCCACGCCCGGGGATATGGAGGCTGCACTGAATTCGCAGGGGGTGACGCTGCATGGTCTGCGTGACAGACTGGAGCGGCAGGCGATGGTGCGAACACTGCATGAGCAGGAAGTCCGCGCCAAGGTGCTCGTCTCGCCCTCTGAAATTGAAAAGTACTACGACGAACACCCCGCTGATTTTTTACAAAAGGCCCGTGCGCGGCCGCGATCTATCACGTTAAAAAAAAATGACGAGGCCCGTGAGAAAGGTTTGAAAGACGAGGAGGCCTGGAAAAAAATTCAGGATATTCACACTAAGCTCAAAAAAGGTGCTGATTTTGCAGAGGTGGCGCGCCAAGAATCTCAGGACGCTCAGGCGAAAAATGGCGGACTGGGAGACTGGGTTGAGCGCGGGGCGATGATCGAAGCCGTTGATCAGGTGTTGTTCAAGCTCAAACCCGGAGAATCTTCAGAGATCGTCGAAACGGCCATGGGGTACCACTTGTTTCGTCTGGAAGAGATTCAGGCTGAAAATAAGAAATCTCTCGAAGAAGTTCGAGACGAGATTCACGGCAAGCTTTACCAGCAAAAATCCGAGCAGCGCTTTAATGAGTGGATGCAGGAACTTAAGCAAAAAACCTACATTTCGATCCGCTGACCAACGAACACCTTGAAAACAAAAATCATAGCCATGACGATGGGCGATCCCGGCGGCATTGGACCGGAAATCGTTGTCAAGGCACTTAAAAATGAACGCTCCCCGGCTTATGCGGTGCTTATCGCGGGTGTCCAAGAAGTTTTTAAAATGCTGGAGCTCAGGACTGGATTGAGAATTCCTTTCAAGACAGTTTCTGAAAAAGACCTGTCGAGGCTTGAACCAGGGGCTGTTTATTTTCTGGATGTTGCGGTACAAGCGCGTGTTTTGCTGGGTGCCCAAAGTGGGCTGGTGCCGGAGCCTGGAAGACTCTCCAAAAGCAACGCGGCGATGGCGCTCGCCGCCGTGGATGTGGCGGCAAAACTTGCTTGCCGCGGGAAACTGAACGCTATTGCGACGGCCCCGTTGAACAAGACGGCGATTCGAATGATTTTACCGGGCTTTCACGGGCATACGGAATTTTTGGCCCAGGCCGCCGGAGTCAAAAAATTTGCCATGATGTTTGTGAGTCCGCAGTTGAAGGTGACGCTTGTGACCATTCACGTGCCCCTTCAAAAAGTCAGTGGGCTTTTATCCAGGGATTTGATTCTCGAGAAAATTCTTTTAACCGATATTTTTCTCAGGCAAAAACTAAAAATAAAAAGGCCCCGCATTGCCGTTTGCGCGCTCAATCCGCACGGCCGGGAAACGGGCGTTGAGGAAGATCGGGTGATTGTGCCCGCCGTCAAAGCAGCCATGAAACACGGCATTCTTGCACAGGGGCCGCTCTCAGCCGACCGTGTCTTTTTTGATGCCACGCACGGGGTGCACGATGCCGTCATCAGCATGTATCACGATCAGGCGCTGGCCCCCTTTAAAATGATTTCTTTTTATGACGGAGTTAATACGACTCTCGGCCTGCCTTTTGTTCGCACGTCGCCAGATCACGGAACGGCTTTTGATATTGCTTACAAAAATAAAGCAGATGCTTCGTCGATGCGGGCCTCGCTGTTACTAGCCGGAAAGTTGATTTGAGATTTTTGTGACGCAAGTTGATTTAATCAAAAAATACCAATTGTCCATTCAAGGAAAACTGGGGCAGCATCTCCTGATTGATCCGAATGTTGCCCGCAAAATTGTGGATGCCGTGGAGGCTGGTCCCGGTCAAACGATTCTTGAAGTGGGGCCCGGTTTGGGAGCGTTAACGGAGTGGCTCTTACAGTCTGGATGCCGCGTGCTGGCGGTTGAAAAAGACAGGCGTTTTGCGAATGTGCTCAAGGAGGAGTATGGCAGCAAGTACGGAGAACAGTTGGAAGTGGTTCAGAGAGATTTTCTTGATTTTGATTTGCACGCAGAATTTGCAAAGCGAGCCCAAGCACCGCGAAAGGTGATCAGCAATCTCCCGTATTACGTCACCGCACCCGTGCTGTTTGAAATTTTCGAAAAAAGCGCCCTTTTCACGGATGCGGTTTTTATGATGCAGCGGGAAGTGGCCGAGCGAATTGTGGCTCCCGCTGGAACTCGTGAGTATGGGCGCTTAAGCGTTGGGGCGGCTTATTTCTCAACGCCCCGGCATATCATGGAGGTGTCTCCAAGTTGTTTTACACCGCAACCAGAGGTCAAATCAAGCGTCATGGCGTTTAAGTTCAAGCCGCAAAAAAACAGGCTGCCGGAGGCCGCGGAGAAAAATTTTTTGGACCTGGTACGCCGTGGATTCAGCCAGCGCCGTAAAACCCTACTGGGTTTGCTGGTGAACCGCCAACAGGCTTGGACACGAGCTGCATTGCAGGAGATCTTTCGATCGTGCGGTCTCGACCTAAGTATCCGGGCAGAGAGATTGTCTCTAGAAGATTTTTTGCGGCTGTTTCGAACACTGCCGGCTTGAGCCTGCGCGCTATTTAACGGTGGTTTTGAAAACGGATGGGGTTTTCATGGACGATTCAAAATCCGGAAACGGCCTTTACGTTCTTATCATCGATGACGATCCGCTTTTGCGTAAAACCCTCAAAAAACTTCTCGAACGCGAGGGGTACTGTATCGATTTGGCTCAAAATGGTGAGGAGGGGATCCGCAAGGCCCGGACAGGTTTTTTTCATCTCGTGCTCTGCGATATTCGCATGCCTGGCCTGGACGGGCTGATGACTTTGCGGCACATCCGGAAGTTTCAGGATAGTGCCGGGGCGGGAAAATCGGGGTTTATTGTGATTACGGCCTTTGATGCGCCTGATACGCGTGCTCAGGCCTTTCAGCTGGGAGTGTGCGATTTTGTGCTGAAGCCCTTCGATGCCAAAGCTTTTTTGGAAATGATCCGCCACCATGCCCACCAGGCGGAAGCGCGCACCCCACGCCATGAGGTAGAGCGGCTCACTGAGCGGCTCAAGCGCCTGA
>CAYMUZ010000253.1:0-14602 GCA_964393875.1 uncultured bacterium
GCGGCGAATCAGCGCATAAAGCTTGCAGAACGCCCATAAGTCTTTCAAGGGATCAATCTCGCGGCCAAGCTCCGGCATCAAAACAATTTCGTGCCCCTCGCGCAAAGCTTCAGAAAGAATCTCTCCCTCACGACCCCACGAAGGGCCGGTCACAAGCACCGTCTGATAACCTTTACGGTTGAGTCCACGCACCGTCGCCAGTGTATTTTCCTGCGCGCCGCCTCGCGTCATGCGCGTAATGATGTGGAGAATACGAGGACGTCGCGAGTCATCCGTTGTGAGTTTCGAGGCAGCAGTCCATCTGTTCTTCAACTCTGCTCTTTGCTCAGCGCTCGGCCAGGAAAAATAAGACCCTTCCCCTTCTTGCGGCCGGCCTATCAGAAGGCCTATTTCGAGCTGATCAAGCGCTTTCACCACAAGCGCCGTGCCCAACCAGCGCAATTTGCGCTCCAGCGACACCTCGTCATCCCATTCTGTCACGGGAATGCGTTCCTGAAAAACGATTGCGCCACGATCAATTTCAGGCGCGGCAAAATGCACGGTGACACCCACTTCTTTTTCACCGTGATGAAGCGCCCAAAAAATGGAGTCGAGCCCTGCATATTTTGGAAGCAGAGAACCGTGAAGATTTAAAAAACCTTGTTTGGGAACCCGTAAAATTTCCGCACGAATTTTGCGGGTGTTGGACAAAATCCCGATATCGGCATTCTCCCGGCGAAGGAGCTGTAGGGTGGAATCACTGTTATGATCCTCGACGGGGTGAATTCGCAAAGGAAAATCCAGAGCCAGTTCTTCAAGCGAAAGATACGCGGGGCTTTTAAAACGTTTTCCAAAAATTCTTCGTCCGTAATAATGCGCTTTGATCAGCACAAGTTCCATGAACCGGCGAAGAAGAAAAGGCGCCCCGTGTTTTTTAAGCAGGTTTTCCGCTCCGCCCCCGGCGTGAACCATGCGGCTGCGGCCCTCCACCAGAATCAGCGGATCATACCCCGCCCGCACCAGCCGCCAGCAAAGCAGCGCGCCTGAGGGACGCCCCCCCCGAGCCAGCACCGCGACTTTAGACTTCACGGCAGTTCCTCGTTCATCAACAGCGAATACACGCGCCGCACATACGTTTGCCAATGAAAACGGGTATGCACCCAGTTACGGGCATTTTCACCGAGGCTACGGCAGTACTGCTTATCTTTCAGCAGAGTTTCCATTTTCAGCACGAGATCATCGACGGACTCCGGATCGACCAAAAGCCCCGTACGGCCGTCCCAAATGGCTTCACGCACCCCGCCGGAGCGGCCGCCAATCGAAGGTTTGCCGCAGGCACCGGCTTCGAGGTAGACAATCCCCAACCCCTCCACATGGCCCGAACCGGTAATCTCACGGCTGGGCATCACAAAAAATTCACAGAGGTTGTAATAATGCAAAATTTCTTCATCACTCACACGGCCGACAAAACGCACGTGGCTTTCAATTTTAAGATCTGCCACCAGTTGTTTAAGCCGGCCTTCAGACTCTCCTTTGCCGCTGATCACATACAGCAGTTCCGGAAATTGCGGCGCAAGCCTGGCCACAGCACGAACGACCTTATCGTGACCTTTGCGATCGACCAACCGCCCCACCGTCAATAGGATTCGCCGCCCGCCCAGGCCACGACTTTGAACAAATTCTGCGGGGGGCTTGTCCGGCTGAAACCGGCGTGTATCTACCCCTGGATAAAGAGTCAATGTTTTCTCGGCAGGCACTCCAAACTCAACCAAACGCCCGCGCACATCCTCACTACAGCACACCACCCCCACGGAGCGGTTATAAATGGCGAGATAAATTCGCCGAAGCCAGGCGGTCTTCTTCACTTTTTCGAACTCATAGCCGTAGGCAAAAAGAACCGTACGAATTTTTAAAAAATATGAAAACGCCCATGCAATCAACCCGCCGTAGCCTATGTTGAGAGCGAGCACATGCCGGATATTGCGACGTAAAATAAGATACGGCATGGTCACAAGCATGGGCACAATGCGAAGATAGCCCCAGCCGTAGCCGGGCACACGCAAAGCGCGGTAGCCTTTGCCTTCATCAAACGCGCGGTCGCCAGTGTCTTGGGGAGCGAGCACAAAGAAATCGGGCCGCCGCGCAGCAATGCGGCAACTTAATTCGCGGGCAATCGTCGTCACCCCATCCGTGTGGGGAGGAAAATCGACACTGGCCAATAGCATTGCAGGGACACCTGCTTGTTTTTTTTTGTTTTTTATAAAAAGCCCATCCAACTTGCGGATAAAAGTTCGTACCGGCCTGTTGTGAAACAGCCTGAGCAAAGAAAGCGCCCCGTTGAGCTTGGCGCGCAGGGTAAACAAACTGTCGCTCGCCTCAAGACTCACCCGCCGCAGGCGAAACAAATCAGATCCGCCACGATTCGTGCCAAATACCGCCGTAAACGCAGCGAGATACCCCGCCCCCCGCACGGCCGTCACAACCCGATCGTCAAAATCCTGCACCGTGCCATACGGGTAAGAGAAAAAGCGCACGGGCGTTTTAAGCTCTTCCTCAATTTTTTTCTTAGATTCTGTAAGCTCGCTGTGCAAATCATCTTGGGACAACGTGGTCAAGCGTGCATGTGTCACACCGTGGGAACCAAACTCGATCCCGGCATCAGCCATTTCGCGCACACTGGCCCACGTTAAAAGCCGGCTGGGATAGTAACCCGTTTCACCGAGGTGTGCCGTTCTGCGTTCCGCTTGAGCCCCCCCTGCTAGAAGAAAAATTAGTGCCGGAATTTTGCGGCTTCGCAGAGCCGGAAATGCATTGCGATAGTTATCTTCGTAACCATCATCGAATGTGATCACAACCTTCGTTGCTTTGTTCTGGCCCCTCTTCGAAATGGCTTCCTCTGCAGAAATAACTGTGTATTTTCTCTGAAGAAAATCGAGTTGGGCTTCAAAATCACGCAGAGAAACACTCATTTCACCGGGGAGACCTGCAGTCACTGAATGATAAAGCAAAACACACGTGTCTGTTTCGCGGGAGAAAAGCTGCCGCCACAAGGGTAGGCCTAGAAGGTAGCCAAACACGGCCAGCACATGAAGCGCCCAACGCTTTAAGAAAAGGCGGCGGGCCATCGCCTGCCGCAGTGCACGGCCTTCGGGCGTTTCTTCAGATTCAGGGCATTCCGCCACAACCAGCAGATTGGGACCCGCGAGCCAGCGGCCCCCGCTCACACAAGCCGCGACGCGCACTGCTCCAAAAATAACGCCTTTCAAAAAACGCATCAGGTTGGCAGAGCGCAAAACTCCGTAGGGATCGCCGCTTGTCATGAGTCCGTTTTCAACAGAGCGAACGCAAAATTTATTTTTTTCTAAACACATCTGAATAGTTCGGCGCGAGAAATTGGAGCGGAGAAACACCGAAGCCTCTTTTTTCCAGCCCAGTTTTTTCAAAAAGGGACGACCCAGCCGGTAGAAACGGTGCAGTCTGTAATGAAAATGAGCATTCGGAGTACGAAGAATCAGCACGCCACCCGGTCGCAGCCAGATACGGATTTTGTGAAGGACCACGGAAGGATCGGGCAAACAGTCGAGCACATTCCAAAGCGTAACCGCATCAAAAGAGCCCTTTTCAAACACAGCCTCTTCAGCGGTTCCAAAAAGCATGCGTTCTCCAAAACGACTATGGGCCGATTCCCAAGCCTCGCGTGAGGGCTCCAGCCCCCAGCTTTGCCAGCCGCACGTTTCTGCCGCGCTCATAAAATCACCAAAGCCCGCACCGACATCAAGAATCTTCCCCGTTCTTTTTTCAGATTCAAGCCGCCGCAAAACATCCTCATAAATCGCGCTGCGAGCCTGACGGATTTTAGGCTCAGCGGCCTTAAGATCTGCGTAATAGCGCTGTTCGTAAAATTGACGGCTGGCGGCCGCATCCGGCACCGGATTCTGAAATATAAATCCGCACGTTTGACACAGGGAAAAAAGCCCCCCCTTCCACTCTACTGCCCGATTTTTTAAGCGGGCCGAGGCACAAAGCGGACACTGCAGAAGCAGCGCTTCAACAGTGTCTTCGTCCGGGTTAATAAGTTCTCGCGACATAGGCTTTTTTCTAAGCCACTGGAGGAGGTTCAAAATCTGTGAGCGGCGGCTGCTTACGGATTTTTAAAAACTCAAAAATTTGCAAGGCTTCCGGCATTTTTATGCCTAAAAGCAGCCTCAACACAAGAAGACTCAACAGGACGACCCCTCCCACAACGATCAGTGAGCTCAATAACCAGGGCAAAGCCAGCCACACCGTCATGTCAATGTGATTTAAAAACCATACCCCCACGAGAATCGGCAGACTTGCAAAGATCAATCGGAGAATATGGCCAAACAGAGAGAACCATGCGCCGCGAATTCCCGACATAAGAAAACACACCGGAAAAAAAAATATAAAATTAACCGCAAGCGCTAGCGAAAACCCCACTGCAATCCCCTGATAATCCAACAGACTGGTCAAAACGTAAGAAATGGCATAGCTTAAGAGCGCCCGCATCAAACTGACAAGAATTGCAGCACGAACCGCCCGCATGGCGATCAGCGTTTGAGACGCAAAAAGATCCGCGTACAGAAGGAAGAGGCTCCAGCCGAACCAAACGAGCGAGTGCGCAATGCGCCGAGATCCTTCCGGATCGATCCCGGCGCCGCTAAAAAAAATAGCGGCTATCGGCTTGGCAAAGGCAGAGAGCATCAGCCCGGCCGGCAGCAAAAAAACAAAAGACACTCTCAGGGTCTGGAAGAATGTTTGACTTGCGGCCTGCGGCGAATCCTCATGCACCTGTTTGACGAGAAACGGAAAAATGGAAAGAAGTACCGTCCGGCTCACCAACCCCATCGGAACGGTGGTTAACGCCTGTGCAATGTTCAAAGCAGAAATCGTGCCGCGCCACATGCCTGAACCAAAACGGTTGATCACTAACATCGGAACCTGCTGAAAAATCCAAACCACGGCGAGCGGCACAAGGGCATAAATTAATGCACTCAAGGCACCCGCCTTTGAGTTCACAGGACCCCAAGCCGCGCCGTGACGCCGCAAATAGTAAATGGCCTGTATGACAAACGCCATAAAAGCTCCCGCCACAGAACCCCAGGCAGCGCCATAAATTCCCCAGACTTTAAAGGACATCAAGGTGAAACCAATCATAAACGCGGTGTCCATAAAACCCGAAGAAGCTGAAATCAGATAGTGCCTGTGATAACTGTTCAGCGCCTGGAACAAAGTACAAAGACTGATAAACAAAACGACCAGACTCAGGATTCTCAAAAGTGGCAGCGTGAGCATCATCTTCGCATGCTTGAACCCCGGCACCAGCTCCGCAACGATTTCTGCACCGAATAAATTCATGCCGACGACACAAACAAGGCAGAGCACCGTCAGCGCCAGCGTCATCCGGCTGACAAAGCGGCGTTCCCCTTCCTCTCCGCATTGACTCCGCACTGACGCAAAGGCCGGTAAAAAAGTCAGGAAAATGGCTCCTTCAAAAAAAATAGCCAGGTAATACGGAAGGTACGCGGCAGCAAAAAAAGCATCGGCCGTATCGCCCACCCCGAAGAGATGTCCGATCAAGATTTTTTTTAAGAAATTAAGCAGTTTGGCGCAAAGAAGAAAAATAAAAATGATCGCGGAGAAACGCGCCATGGACGGGTCTTTGCCCGAAGGTTGATTTTGCTTCATTCTGAGAACTCCGCGGACTCAGGACACGAGAACAAAGTTCCAGTCAGAAACCACCAGGGAATAGCCATTTTTGAAATCGTCAAACTGACGCATGAAAAGCTGTGCAGCAAAATCACGACCCAGCCTAAAAGCCACCCGATCCAGAGCCCGCGCCGCAGAGTCTCACGACCCGTCTTGCGAAGACGCCGCAGGGCCAGCAGCCCCGGTCCTCCCACGAGTGCCGCATAGGCCAGCGCTCCCACCACACCGGTTTCTGACACAATCAAAACGTACTGGGATTCATAAAACAACCGATGCCTTGCACCAAGCCCGGCTCCGAAGAAAAACAGTTTATCAAAATTGACGAAACTGCGGCGCCACATATCAAGGTTGCCCGCCCAGGAAGAGTGATAGGGATCGGTCTCAGTCAGGACTTCTCCCAAATCTGCCACACGACTAACCAAACGGGTCGGCAAGAGCAAACCGGCGCATACCATCAGTGCCAGAAGCCAGAGCCAACGGCGGCGTTTGATCGGCAAGAAAATGGCCAGACTCAAAGCACCCGCCAACGCAAAATAACTTTTGCGCGAAAAAGTCCAGATCAGAGGGAAAAAAGCCGCCAACACCCCTGCACCGGCAAGCACCGCCCACTTTTTCTGCCGCAGGGTAAAACACACGCCCGCCGCAAGCGCCATCCAAAGGCTGATCAACCCACCCATGTGATTGGCATCGCCATGGAACGGCGGCCGTTCAAAGAGGCGGTAGTAATTCGGATAAACCGCCTTGCCGTCCGGCCGAAAATATTCGAAAAAACCGTAAAGCACCGCGGCAGCGCCCAAAACAAAAAAGGCCTGTAAAAAAAGCTGCTGATGCCGAAAATCCCTCGCCAGCTGCGCCGCAAGAGAAAATACGAGAAAATACTCGCACCATTTCACGACATAAAGCAGACTGACAAAGGGTTTGTCGATGGTTCCCCGATGAATCCCCAAAAAAACCGAAAGAAGGGCTACCCCCAAGAAAATGAGAAAAACACGTTCAATCCAAACCGTCTCCCAAGCCGCTGCTTCCGAGGTCTCAGACATTCCCCAGGAAAGCAAAACAGCCAAAAAAAGCACGCTATCTTCTGCGCGCAGATCAATACTGTAATGTCCTGCCGCCGAGCCAAGCATCACCCGCGGAATAAAAACGGCTGCAAAAACCGTCAGCGTTAAAAGCCAAGCGATTACACGGCGAGTTCGGAGCGCTGAGGGCACAAGAAACCTCACGATTTTGCCCACGGCTTTAGCGAAAAAACTTTCTTCAACTGCCATTGTTTTACAGAGCCTTAGATCGCGACTTTTTCCTGAAGCAGTTTGTAACTTAGAATGCGGCCTTCCACAAAAACATTGTCGTCGATCAAAAAGAGCTTTCCTCCGATCACAAGCGTGTATTTGCCGTAACGCACAAGACCAGAAGTTTCTCGGGTCGCCAAGAGGCGTGCGCGTACCCGCCACACTCCACGGCCGGCAAGCACCGTACTCTCAACACCCGTGAGCTTCCAGTCGACCTGGCCATAAACATTTTTTGTGCCTTCACCCACTTTAAGTTTTTCTCCGAGCCACGCCAAATCATCCGCGAGCACCAAATTGACTTCGGCGTACTGGCTGATTCCTTCGCGCTCAATCAATCCCGAGAAATGCACCGGCTTAATCAACGTGGCATACGCCGCAAAGAGCGCCAGTAAGATAAACCCGGCGAGCAATCCGTCAAAAAGATTGAAGCGGTGACAGCCCTTTTTCTTGGAGTCATTATTTTCCATAGACACCCTTTCTCAATTGATCGATCTGTCTCATGCCCTCCCCCTTGCCCAGGTTTCCAAAGCAAAAAGACTGTAGATTTGTGCACCGTAACGCTGCCGGCCTGCACGATGATCTTCCAAAAGCCGTTTAACAGCCTCGGGCCGGAAATAGCGCGGCAAAATCACGGGTTCTTTGACAAGCAAACGCTCTGCTTCCTTGTAAAGATCTTCACGAAACCAACGGTGTAGGGGAATGGAAAAGCCCTGTTTGCGCTGACGCAATAATTCTTCAGGGATCAACGGGCGCATGGCCTGCTTGAAAATGTATTTGGTCGCCGCTCCTTTGAGTTTCAGTGAAAAGGGAATACGCGCTGCAAGCTCAACCACTTTATGATCCAAAAGAGGAACGCGCACTTCGAGCGAATGGGCCATGCTCATGCGGTCCACCTTGGTTAAAAGATCATCCGGCAGATAAACGGCGGTATCCATGTAGAGCAGGCGATCCATCAGATTCAGGGCGCCCGCCTGTTCCCATTTTTGAGCAAACCAATGACGTGAACGCACCTCTGAAAGCACCTGCGGCACAAGCAATTCTTCAAGCATCCAGGGTTGAAAGCACCGCGCACGCCGCGAAAAACTTTCAAGCGGTGGCGACCGCCCGTCAAAAAGAAAACGCCGAATACCCGCCAAAACGCCGCTTTCACGCAGAGGTTTGTAATCACGTGTCAGAAAAATCCGTTCCAGTATTCCTCGCAGTGACGCTGGCAACTGCCGGTATTTTTCAAGCCAAAGTTCCTTGCGCGTCCAAAGGTAGCCGGCAAAGAGTTCATCCCCGCCATCGCCTGAGAGCGCTACCGTCACCCCTGTACGCGCAAACTGCGAGACCAAATAAGTCGGCAGAGCCGAAGAATCTGCGAAAGGCTCGTCGAAACCGCCCAGCACTTTGGGAAGAAGT
This sequence comes from uncultured bacterium, assembly GCA_964393875.1. Lineage (GTDB taxonomy): Bacteria > Omnitrophota > Omnitrophia > Omnitrophales > Aquincolibacteriaceae > JAHFHB01. The sequence continues at coordinate 8,397 of CAYMUZ010000253.1, forward strand.
TTGAAAATATCGGGCCTGGCGATTTGTTCGTGGTGATCAGTGCCGTAGCGCTTCGCCACCAGCCGCGCATACGGGAGTTCGTTGTACTTCGCATCTTCAAATCCGATGGAATAAGTTTTTAATCCGGCTCCGTGCGACCGCGCTAATAACGCCGTCACACTGCTGGAATCCACTCCACCGCTTAAGAAAGACCCCAGCGGCACATCGCTGATGGCATGCAACCGGACAGATTCTTCGAGCGCCGCCCGCAGTTCATCAGCCCAGCGAGCCTCCGTCATGCCCTCCCGCACGTCGTAATGCAGATCCCAGTAACGCCGCAATTCGACACGGCCACCCTGCCAACGCAGAAAATGAGCCGGCGGCAGCCGCAGAATATCGCGATACAGAGTGTGGGCCCCCGGCACATAAAGAAAACTCAGGTAATCATAAATAGATTCCGGAGAAATCTCGCGGCTCACCTCAGGGATTTCAAGAAGAGATTTGATCTCTGACGCAAAGGCCAGAACCCCACCCTGATTCCAATAATGCAACGGCTTGATGCCAAGACGATCGCGGTATAAAAGAAGTTTCTGAGCGGTTTCATCCCACAGAGCGATCGCAAACATGCCGCGCAGGCGATGAACAAAATTCTCGCCTTCCTCTTCGTAAAGATGCACGATGACTTCCGTATCAGTGCGAGAACGAAACGTGTGCCCCTTGTGTTCAAGGGAACGCCGCAATTCACGAAAGTTGTAAATCTCACCATTGAAAACGGTGATCACATCCCCATTTTCATTGGCGATAGGCTGACGTCCGCCCTCCAAATCAATAATTTTAAGGCGCCGCATGGCAAGGCCGGCGCCTTTGGAAAGATAGCGGCCGCCTTCATCCGGCCCGCGGTGAATCAGCCTGGCATTCATCCGTTCAAGAAGAGCGGCATCCACGGTGCCTTTCTCAGGCGGTAGAATGATTCCTGCGATTCCGCACATCAGAGAGCTCCAGGCAGTAAGGTCCGTCGATTCAATATTTCAGTATAGAAATTCTCATAATCGTCCGCCATACGATCCAGCGTAAAGCGCGTTTCAATGGTGCGTCTAGCCGCCACACCAAGAGCTTGCGACTCATCAGGATTCTCCATCAAAGCTAAGATTGCTTCCGCCATAGCCTGCGGCGAGCGCATGGGAACAATTCGGCCATTCAAACCGTCGCTAATGACCTCCGGAACTCCCCCAGCCGGAGTTGAAACGACCGGCTTCGCCAGCGCCATGGCTTCAAGCACCACATTGGGAACCCCTTCCCAGTAGGATGCGAAAGCAAAAATATTCATGGCTGCAAGCAGCTTGGGCACATCGCGTCTGGATCCCGTGAAATGAATTTTACCTCGCCCCGTCAACTGCTCAGCTTTTACCCGCATCTCGGCTTCGAGCGGGCCGGCACCGACAAAAAGGAACTGGCAGTCAGGCCGCTGTTGCAAAATCAAGGCGGCCGCTTCAATCAGATCCGAATAGCCTTTCATATCCGAGAAGTTCGCGACGGTTCCCACAAGCGGCACCGCCTCGGGAATTCCGAATTCGCACCGAATGTCCCGACCACTTTGCTGCGGTGAAAAAAGTGACAAATCGACTCCGTTGTACAGCGTCACCACTTTCGCCGGGCTGACATTTTCACGGCTGAGAACCCAGTCACGAACCGCTTCTGCGCACGCCACCACACGATCACTAAAAAGATTTCCGGCCATTTCGAGCCAAAGGATTTTCGCAGGCTGAGACAAGTCGACACCCCGCCGCGAAGAAACAACTACGGGCACCCTCGCGAGACGTGCGGACAGACCGGCAAACAAATGCAGGCCAAAAAGGTAAGTGTGGACAATGTCCGAAGGATTTTTTTTCAGCCAGTGGTAAATTCGCAACAGTGCGGGGGGCCGCCATTTTTTTTGCCGGAGCGCTTCCAGAGGAATGCCCAGCTGCCGTGCCCAATCACTAAGTTGACCTTCCTGAAAGATGCATAAAATCCGCACGTCATGTCCTCTTTTGCGAAGCTGCTCTGCAAGGCGGACAACATGGGTTTCCGAACCCCCGATGTCTAGTTGAGGGAGAATATAAGTGATACGCAAAGGGCGTTTCATGAATCGTTCTCGCCTTTCAAAATTCTTACAAACTTCGGCGACAGCGCCTTGAGTGAATAACGAGCCATCACCTTGCTGCGGGCCGCCCGCCCCATCTGATCTCGCCTTTCCGGAGATTCGATGAGCCGGCAAAGCTTTTCGACCCATTCGTCGTGGGTTGACGCCAAACACGCATCCACGTCTTCATCCACAATGGCTTGGTTGGCTCCGACGCGGGAAGCCACACTGGCGATGCCCATCGCCATGTATTGCAGCAATTTCAAACCACATTTGCCCTGGCCCCATTCATCCTGGGGAACTGGCATGATGCCTATATCAAATTCCTGCATTTCTTGGACTTCAGTGTCATAACTCCAAAGCACAAAATGGGTTTTAATCCCGGAGAGATCAAAGGTTCCCCCATCCCGCACACGGCTGATGACTTTTAACCGTACTGCGGGATAGCGGCGTGTCAGTTCGAGCAAAACCGGTGCCAGTGACTGCAAGTAAGCCAGGCCCCCCTCCATGCCAATCCAACCAATCACAATTGCAGACTGGAACTTCTCTGGTTCCAGCGGCATAGTCCTTGCGCCAGGGCGCAAGGGCACAATTGCAGACTGGAACTTCCCTGGTTCCAGCGGCATAGTCCTTGCGCCAGGGCGCAAGGGCACAATTGCAGACCCTGTGATATCTCGTCTGGATAGAGGGCAGAATCGATCCGTATCCACTGGCGTCGGCAGCACAACAGTCCTTAGATTCACTGGTGCGATTTTTTGCCGCAGGTACTCATTGCCGGCAATCACGGGATTTGCGGCCTTCGCCAGCTTTAACGTCTGGTCAGGGTCCTGCCAAGCACGCAGGACGGAAGAACGGAACTCGAGGACATTGCAGCCTAGCACATCGTCGTCGAAATCAAAAATAACCCGTTTTGACTTTTGCAGCAATCGCGTCGCAAAACCTTTCAAATTGCTTGAGACCAGCCCTTTTTGCACAAACACAACGTCATACTCGCGTGCGCGACGAATTCTTTGAAATGTCGACATCATCTCAAAGAGGGTGTAAAGAATTTTTGCCAACCGGCAGGACGAGAAATAAAACCACGAAAACCACGGTTCAGAAACCGCCGGCAGAACCTCGGCCCGAATACCGCATTGTGCAAGGGCGGGAAGATACTGATAAACCCGGAGACGACTCGAGGGCATCGTCTCCGGGTAAAGCGTCAGGAATAAAACGCGAAGAGGAACAGGTTCAACAGTCAATCGCAGAAACTCCTGCGGGAGCAGCCTGCCGACGAAATTCCTCGATGACCATCCGCAAAATGTCATCCAAAGCCATCTGTGGCTTAAAACCCACAAGTTTTCCGGCTTTAGTAATGTCGGGAACACGGCGCTGCATGTCTTCGAAACCCTCTTCATAGGCTTGGTCGTAAGGAATATGGATAATCTTAGAGGCACTTTCCGTCAGGGTAATAATTCTTTCGGCCAGCTGATTCATTGTAATCTCGTGCCGATTCCCAAGATTAAAAACATTTCCGACGGCTTCAGGATTTTCCATCAGACGAGTCATCCCCCAGACGGCATCCTTGACGTACATGAAACAACGGCTCTGCTCGCCAGTGCCATAGACCGTAACCGCCTGTCCCTTAAGCGCCTGCTCGACAAACCGCGGAATGACCATGCCATAGTGCCCCGTTTGGCGCGGCCCCACTGTATTGAAAAGCCGCACAATCACCGTGGGCACTTTTTTCTCTTTCCAGTAAACAAAGGCCAGAATTTCATCCACCGCTTTCGAAGTCGAATAACTCCAGCGGGTTTTCAGGGGTGAACCTAAAATACGATCATCATCTTCTTTGAGAGCATCACTCGTATTTTTTCCGTAAATTTCAGAGGTGGAGGTGATCAATACTTTTTTATGATAGCGGTACACATTTTCGAGCACGATCTCGCTGCCACGGATATTCGTCATCAGCGAGCGCAGAGGGTCTTTGACGATCAGCTGAACACCCACACCGGCCGCCAGATGAAATACCCAATCGACACGCTCCACCAATTTATCCACCAAAAACTCGTTGAGGACATCCCCGACCACAATATGAAACCGTGGGTTACTTTCCAGGTAGCGGATATTTTCAAGGCGCCCGGTGGAAAGATTATCCAGAATCGTGACTTCGTGACCTTCTGCGATCAGCGACTCGGCTAAATGACTTCCGATGAATCCGGCACCGCCGGTAATTAAAACTTTCATGATCAAACCCTCCGCTGTTTTGGGAAGGAAGATTGTAGCTTAAACTGGGGATAAAATCACTTTAAAACCGGTGTACAGCCGGATGCCGCACCCACCCGTGACTCACGGTATTCTGCCGCAAAATAACCGATCGGCAAATCCGCACCTTTTTTATTTGACCCGGCGGGGGGTTACGGGTAATCTTCAGCACATTCTGGATTTTTACAGTGAAATAGACACTTCGACAACATTTCAGGCGGGCACTGTTTTATGAATATCGGATTTGATACCATCGGCAATGCGACCATTCTCTGCTACGACTCGAAGCCTGTCCTTGTCACAGACCCCTGGATCACTGGCAGCGCCTATTTCAACAGCTGGACATTCTCCCATGTCATCCCCGAGGCACAGCGGCAGGCCATTCAGTCGGCCGAGTATATCTGGCTTTCGCATGGTCATCCCGATCATTTAAGCTCCGCTTCGCTTAAACTGCTGAGGGATAAAAAAATTCTGCTCCCCAACCATGTGGGCTCCCGGATCTACGACGGCCTTAAAGTCCAGGGCTATGACGTTCATCTGCTTAAAGACCGTGTGTGGACAAAACTCTCAGATCACATCCGCATTCTCACCATCGCCGATTACAATCAAGATGCCATTTTGCTGATCGATATCAACGGACGGCTTCTTGTCAACCTCAACGATGCCTCCGACCGAGGCTGGGGACATTTTGTCAAAAAAACAGTGGCGAACTATCCCCTATCGTTTCTCCTATGCCTATCCGGTTTCAACGATGCGGACATGATCAACTTTTTTGACGAAAGCGGACAACGTGTGCTCCCGCCTTTGACGGCCAAGAAAACCCCTTTTGGCGGCGCTATCGCCAGAAAAGCAGAGTGGTTCGGCGTCAACTATTTCATTCCCTCCAGCTCCATGCACCGCTATCAGCGTAAAGACAGTCTTTGGGCCAATGAATACACCACTGCCCTCTCCGACTATGCGGTCGGGTTCCAATCAAAAACCTGTGAAATTCTGCCCGCCTATACCCGTTACGATTGTGAACGCGACGCCGCTTCTCAAATCAAACCGGTAGAAAGAACAATCACCGTCATCGATCCAGAGCAAAGCGGAGATTCCTGGAATGAACCGCTGGAAGCCGCTGACATCCCTCTGCTTGAAAAATATTTTCAATCGATCGAACACCTGAAAAGTGTTTTAAGTTTCGTCACAATTCGGGTCAGCGGCAAAGACCATGAAATCAAACTCGGACCGGCGCATCTCAAGAAGGGAATCGTCTTCGAAGTTCCGCGTAACTCTCTGATGACAGCGGTGCAATTCGAGATTTTTGACGATCTCTTGATCGGTAATTTTATGAAAACCACGCTTCTTGGAAAATGGGACCGCAAACGCCTTTACCCTGATTTCACCCCGTATGTCGCCAAGTATGCCGACAATGGGCAGGCAAAGACAAAACACGATTTGGAAGCCTATTTTGTTCAATACCGGCAGCGCGCTCTTTTTGACCACGTGCGCCACCAAATCCAGTCTAAGTCCCATTCCATGTTCTGGTCGCTTTTCCCCGTAGACACACTCCGCTATCAGACCGCCAAGGCGGCCTATCACCGGTTCAAAACGATTCTGCGTTAAGGCTCTGCAAACCAGAGTCACGGGAAAGTGTCAAACAAGGGCAGGGCGTGATTGCGAAGCATGGCTGAGGGCGGCCCTGGCCGTAGTTACGGATACTACAAATTAAACTTTTTCCCGACAAAAAATAGCGGCCGGGAGCGCACTTCGATATAAATATTCGAGAGATACCGCCCTAAAATACCAACCATCATCAGCTGAACAGATCAAAAAAAACAGATGCTGACAATGATGCTCGTATACCCGGCAGGGACATCAT
>CAYMUZ010000254.1:0-6303 GCA_964393875.1 uncultured bacterium
AGAGGCTCCGCATATCGTTCACACGCCGCATGGGCATATTTTTCACAGCTACTTCTCGCGGGCGACAGAGCGTTTCTTTCTTTTTCTCGAACGCCGCTGGGCGCGTAGGACGGACTGTCTGATTGCGTTGACGAAGATTGAAATGAAAGAACACCTGAATTTTTACGTTGGGGAAAAATCAAAATGGTCTGTGATTCCAAGCGGAGTGAATGAAACACGGTTTCAGGTATCCACCCCGCACGAAAAGCTAGAACTGCGTAAAAAACTGGGAATTGCCAGTGACGCCGCCGTTGTGGGTTTTTTGGGGCGACTGGAACCCATTAAAGGACCGCAGTATTTTGTGGAGTCACTGCCGTTAATTTGGGAGCAGTTTCCAAAAGCACACGCATTGCTCGTGGGGGATGGGAAACTGCATAAAGAGCTTGAAATTCGTGCCCAGACTTTAGGGGGAGCCGGCCGGGTGACTTTTACGGGTGATCAGCAAAATATTGCAGCCTATCTCTCCCTCATGGACGTGCTTGTTGTCCCATCGCTCAATGAAGGCATGGGCCGTGTTATTGTCGAGGGCGGATTTTTGACCAAGCCCGTGGTGGCCTCGCGCGTGGGGGGTATTCCGGACCTGGTGTCCGATGAACAAACGGGCTTACTTGTTCCGCCGCGGGATGCGCAGGCCATTGCTCGGGCCGTGGCCCGTCTTTTAGCAGACGAAGCTTTTGCCGCGCAGCTTGGCTCAAACCTCAAGAACCACGTGCTCGAAGGATTCACAGAGACCCGCATGATTGACGCCATCGACTCTCTTTATCAGAAAGTGCTGGGTAAAGCTCCTTTCCCCCCTGCCTCTGCGAGAGGGCAGCCGCAGGCCGTCTCGGTTTTGCAAAATTAAAATGAAGACGACACTCAAAAATTTTATCCTCACGCTCGCGGCTTTTTTGAGCCTGCTGTTGATTCTGGAAATTCTGTGCCGCAGCGCCGGTTATCATTCTGTGGATTTAGCGTTTCAGCCCCTTTGGCACTCGAATGACTTTGGCTGGAGCCTCAAGCCGGACTATGCGCATCGCTGGCAGGAGCTCGAATGGAGTGTGCCTTACCGAACCAATCGCATGGGATTTCGTGATCAAGAACATGCGCTGGCGAAGCCGCCCGGGACTTTCCGGATTCTAATTCTCGGAGATTCTTTCGCGGAAGGGTACGGCGTGCGTGAGGAAGAACGCTGGTCCTCGCTTTTGCGCGCGGATTTGCCCGGGCCCGTGGAAGTGATCAATTTAGGCGTGCGCGGATACGATGTGCCGCAGGAGTACCGCCAGTTTCTGCTGATCGGCCGGCATTTCCGTCCGGATCTCGTCATTCAGGTCTTGAATGAGTCAGATTTTGACGCCGACTTGCAGCCTTTCTTTGACGGCGCACGGCGCTGCCGTCCGGAGTTTAAAATCCGGCAGGAGCGCGTGGAATTTTCTTCGGCTCTTATGTGTGCGGAGGAAAAAAACAGCCGTGCCAGATTTGCCCGCTTAGGGAAATCCATTTTCTTTCGCTCCGCTTTTTGCGTTTGGCTGCGGCACGAATGGGAACAAGCCAGTCGCCGCTGGATTTGGGGCAGGCGTGTCTGGAATGAACGTGTCTTGGGCTCGGGGTCGGACGGATCTGCCGCCGGATCTCCGGAATACTATCAAACCCGTTACGAGGAAGCGCTGGGGCTTATCTACCGGGATTTTTCCGCCATGGCCCGCAGCGATGGGTTTAAAATGCTGGCGCTTTGGATGTCTCCTCCTAATCCTCCGCAGAAACTCTCGGAATTGCTGAGCGAGACAGAAATTTTATGGGCCGACGTAAAACTGACGCAGTCCCAAAGATTTCATTTTGACCCCCATCCCAATCCCAAAGGGCAGAAAGCCATTGCCGCAGCCGTGCTTGATTTTCTGCAGGCGCATCCGAATTATTTGAACGGCCTAAAAGCGGGAATTGCCGCATGAAAGGGCTTCATAATCTCTTATTGCTGTTTTTTTCCTTGTTCCTTTTGCTTTGTGCTGCGGAAACAGGGTACCGCCTGATCACGTCGCTGGCTAAGCCGCTTTACCAGCCCTCGTCGTTTCCGGACCTGGGCTGGGATTTTACTCCAGGGGCCCTGAATGCGAATCCAGGGCAGGCGCCCAGTCCGCACAGTTATTTGATCAATGACCGCGGCTTCCGCGACCATACGAACGGCCGCTGGCAGGGCTGGACGGAAAGCGATACGAGGATTGCGGTGATCGGAGACAGTGTCACGGCAGGCGCGGATGTGGGGTATGAGGAAACCTACAGCGCTCAACTGGAAGAGCTTTTGCGCCGGCAGGGAATCCGAGCGAAGGTCGCGAATCTGGGCTTGGACGCGACCAATACGCGACAGCATTTTGCTCTGATGCAGGCAAAGGCTTTGGCGCTTGGCCCCAGTCAGATCGTGCTGGGGTACTGCCTCAACGATACGGAAAAACGTTTTTGGGAAACACTGCCCGCACCGGTGCGCTCGGCCATGCGCCATTTTCATCTGGGAGTTTTTTTAAGCCAGCGCCTTGCGCAAACCGTGCGCAACCGCCGCGAAGCCGCACGGCAGGAAGCGCTGAAAAAAAATAAGCAGGCCTTTGCCGGACCGGCCTGTTCCGGTTACACGCGTGCGGTGCTTTCCAGCTACGAGACGAAGGCTTGGCCGGAGACGGCGCGCTGGATAGCCCGAATGGCTGTTCTCGCCCGCCGCGGCGGCATTGATTTCAGGGTGGTTATTTTCCCTTTTGAAGAACAGCTTCAGGGGATTTGTCCGGCCGAGGCACAGGAGAAAATTAAAATTTTTCTTAAAGCGAACCGTATTCCTTTTCTGGACTTGCTGGAGCCGCTCAAAAGAGCGGGCCCCGAGGGCCTTTATCTGGCCGGGGATTCCATTCATCTTAATGCCGAAGGGCACCGAATTGCCGCAGAAAGCATTCTGCAATGGCTTGAGAAGAACCCGGTTTTTTCTGACATGGGAACGCTTGTTGAAAACGGACCTGTGACCCGTTAAGATACCCCTCATTCTGTACAAATAGCATCAAGGAGGCTCTCGTGCTTGACTCTTTAAAAAATCAAACCTGTCTAGTGATTGCGCCGCATCCGGATGATGAGGCGTTTGGATGCTCTGGAACGATTGCGCGTTTAAAAGCCGAAGGTTCCAAGGTTTACGTGATCGCGGTCTCTGCCGCCGATCTTCAACACTACAACGCAGGAGCCAATGCCTTTGTTTCAGGTCGTACGCGACAGGAAGAATTTGAAGCGTCAATGCAAGTGCTTGGCGTCGATGATTATGAGCTTCTTTACAACGATGCCAATATTCACCTGAAGCTCGATATGATGGCGATGAAAGATTTGATCAATCTTTTCGAAAGCAAAGCGCGTTTGTCGATTGATAAAGTAAAGCCCTCGATGATTATTTTGCCTGCCATCTCTTACAACCAAGATCACGAGGCTGTTTTTCGTGCCGGCTGGACGGCCTGCCGGCCGAGTGATCCCGCGGTGAAACCGTTTCAGAAAATCGTGCTGGCCTGTGAATATCCTGCCATTTCATGGTCTCTTCAGCACGAGCGTTTTCACGCTAATTTTTATGTAAATATCAGCGGGGCTTATCTTGAGAAAAAAATGCAGTCCCTTTCCTGCTACAAATCGCAGGTGCGTAGCGGCGTCCACCACTGCAGTCTTGAAAACGTGGAGTGGCTCGCCAAGGTGCGCGGCCGCGAAGTCTCGGTTGATGCCGCGGAAGCCTTCATGTGCCATCGTTTTTTGGTGTAGTCGTCGGCCGTCAGCAAAAAGTAGCACCAGTGTCTCTATTGCCGCCCTGCTTTCCCCGCAAGGCGCTGCTGGAGAGCTTGTTCGCTTGTCCGAAGCGGGAGCAGTACGGAGGGTTGTTTCTGAGGAAGTAATTACTGAGGTGGACAGGGTTCTCACCATGAAGTTTTCAGAACTGATCCAAGACATATGATCGTTGCCATTCATCAATTGCATTACCTCCCTTGGCTGCGCTATATGCATAAGCTTGCCGCAGCCGACATCTTCATTGTGTTGGACAATATCCAGTTCAATAAGAATGGATGGCAGAACCGGAATAAAATCAAAAGCCCTCAAGGGGCTCAGATTTTAACCGTACCCGTCCTGCATCAGTTTGCCCAAAATCTTGAGGAGGTGGCTATCGACAGTAAGCAGTCTTGGCAGCGTAAACATTGGGGCTCTATTCAGAGCAGTTACCGGAAAGCCCCTTATTTTAGTGAGCATGAGCCCTTTTTAAAAAACATTTATGAAAAACCAGCTTGGGAAAAATTGAATGATTTAAACTACGAAATGTTTTTTTATTTTGTGAAAGCACTGGGGATAAAAACGAAGATGATCAAGGGGAGTGAGCTGGGAGCGCAGGGGGAAGCCTCAGACCGGCTTGTCAGCCTTTGTCAGCAGGTTCAGGGAACGGCCTACTTAACAGGTGCCTTTGCGGCCGATCAGTATCTGGATACCGCGCTTTTTGACAAAGCGGGTATCCGACTTGCCGTTCAGGAGTTCCAAGCTCCTCAATACCCGCAGCTTTATCCGGAGCAGGGCTTCATTCCAGAACTGTCGGTTCTTGATCTTTTACTGAATTGTGGGCCACGCTCTTTAGAGGTGTTAATGGGCGGTATCAGCAGCCGTTCGGCGGCCTCATGAAAAACATACCACATTCTCAACCTACGCTCGGTCGCGAAGAAAAAAAAGCGTGTGCTCGCGTTTTAGATTCACGGTGTCTCACCCAAGGGAAGAAAGTCGAAGAGTTTGAACATCGTTTTGCCCGCAGTGTGGGCCGTCAATACGGCATTGCAGTGAGTTCGGGCACGGCCGCGTTGGCATTGGCTTTAAAAGCCCTTGAGATCCGACGAGACTATCAAGTGCTGGTCCCCAGTTACACCTGTGCCGCGTTACTGCACGCCCTTGATTTTGTGGGTGCCCAACCCGTAGTGGCTGATATCTCAGCAGAGGACATGAATCTTTGTGCGGATTCGGCGCGCAAAAATAAAACGCGCAAGACTGTCGCTATGATCGTCCCGCATTTGTTTGGCCGCGCAGCCAACATGCGGGCGTTGTCCCGACTGGGGATGCCGGTGATTGAAGATGGAACCCAGGCTCTTGGAGCAGCTTGTTTCGGTAAACCAGTGGGGAGTTTTGGCAGGCTAAGCATTTTTTCTTTCTACGCGACAAAAATGATGACAACAGGCGAGGGGGGCATGATCGTGACCGATTCTGCCAGGCTTGCCGCACGATTGCGGGATATGCGTGATTACGACAAGAAGAACACTTATCGTTTTCGCATGAACTTTAAAATGACGGATTTGGCCGCCGCGATGGGTCTTGAACAGCTCGAAAAATTACCGGACTTTATCCGGAAACGGCGCAGGATTGCCGAATACTACGATCTCGCTTTTGCGGCATCAGCTATGACGACTCTGCCTGCCGTATCGCTTGAGAGAGATTCTGTTTATTTCCGATATGTGCTTCGAATTCCCAGCGGCTTGGCCGCGCTCATCCGTCGTTTGAACCGCCGGGGGATTGACGCGAAAAGCCCCGTATTTAAACCGCTGCACCGTTATTTACGCCTCTCTGATGCTGTCTATTCAGAGACAATGCGTGCTATGCGGGAAGCCTGCTCCCTTCCCATTTTTCCAACGCTCTCGCAGGGCGCGATGCGGCGAGTGGCTCAAACACTTTTAAATACCTAGCACAGAATTGTTCAAAGCTTGATTTTTCTCCGAAGCTCCGGTACATTAGAGGCCTGACCACCTTATGAACCATTTCCAGCATATCTTTTTCATCGGTTTGGCCCTTTCCTTCTTGCTCACGCCCCTTGTGCGCTTGCTGGCATTTCGCATTGGAACGTTAGATCACCCCAAAGCTCATGGAATTCACACTCAGCCGGTCCCGCGCATTGGCGGCATTGCCATTTACCTGGCATTTGTGACCGGGGCGCTTTGGCAGATGGATTTAAGCAATCAACTCAAGGGAGTCTTAGTCGGTTCGACGGTGATTTTTGCCGTGGGGTTGTGGGATGATTTTTTCGGGCTGAAAGCCAAGTGGCGGCTCCTGATTCAAATTGCGGCGTTATGGGTGATGATGTTTCAATACCATGTCATGCTGGATATTTTTGAAAACCAGGTCCTCAATGGTTTTTTTACCGCGCTGGGCATCATCGGCATCACCAACGCCGTTAATTTTCTCGACAATATGGACGGGTTAGCGACGGGTCTTGTCATGATTTCTTCCGCCGCTATTTTTTACGTGGCTTTTCTGACG
>CAYMUZ010000255.1:0-7293 GCA_964393875.1 uncultured bacterium
AGTATTTCTCCCAACAAAAGTACCGTCACAACCGCAAGTGGGTACCCGGCAGAACTTTCACGCTGGGTGAGAAAATTCAACATGGATTCGCTTGTAAAATCTTCGATCCCTTTTCTTTTCATCAAAACTTTTAGAGTGAAATATTGAGTCATGCCTTCATCTAAAAATCCAGCTTCAAACCCCGCCGCATTATGGTGAAATGCTTCATGAATAAGCGCTTCCTCCAGATCTTGAACCTTTGTTTGTGGATACACGGCGACACGATCAAAGAGGTGAAGGTGACTCGCGCCAGCGCCCGATGTCTCGACATGAGGACGAAAGGATTCAGGTTCAAAAAAGACAGTCTGAAATTCTCGATACGGCATACCGCGAAGAGCAAAAAAACGCCCCATTTCTTCCGCCACGTCTGTTACGATTTCTTTCACCTCCAAAGACGGCTCTATTTGTTTCTGATTTAATACGTCTAGTTGATCACGGATACTCTCCCTGATAAATGCCTCGACCTGACGAAGACCGGTGGGCACGGTTTGAAGAACCCGGATAAAGTATGCCAAATAAGCCGGCCGAAAATGGAGTACCCTATTTTGCTCAACCTCAATTTTTCGCGTGAGCGCCTGAATCTGCTGCGAAGCTTCTGTGCGCGTCATTTCCATAGGATTGTCTGGCCTCCGAATCTCGGAGCGGACGACAGCTTCTGTCAATGCCATACCCGGTTTGCTTAAAAAACCTGCGGCGCTCTGCGGTAAGACGGAAAGCAGCGCTGTTCGAATTTCAGCTTCAATTTTGCTCTTAAGCTCAGGGTAAAACCGATCCAGCACAAGCCCAAAATTGACCGCCGTCCCACTGTTTGTTTCTAAATAATCGCGAAGGCTTTGTTCACCTGGGGGCGTGTCATAAGAGAGTGTTTCGATGAGTTCAACTTGCGCAACACGCTCTAGAATTTTTAAAATACTCCTGGCCTGCTGCCGCTGTTCTTCAGAGGATCCATTAATCCCCGGGTTACTTCGCATTTGAAAATCGAGTTGATACTGCAGCGCAGAGAAAGCCCGATAAACCTCCATGCGGGACAGAAAATCAACAACCTTGGGCACTCCCATCATCTGCACACCCGTAACGATCGGTCTGCCCTCCGGCGTGCGCTGCCCCTTAGAAAAATGCTCATAAACACCTTGGTCTAGAAATAATCGGTCTACTTCCTTCTGCATATTCCCTACCGCATCGGAAATCTTATGGATGGTTCCCCAAATTTCCGTCGGCGTACGCGCCACAGGCTTGCCTCTTTTCCCAGCTTCCTGAGACAGAAGACGATAATATTCCCCGTCAATATAGGTTTTATCAAAACCTAACACCTTAGGACTTGCCCAATCCGGTAAAAGTCCGGCGTCCACAAGCAAGTCAACATCTTTGAGAGTGATAATCATTGTCCCTTTGGCATTCACTACGGTCGTACGGTCAATCAAAGCGCTCAGAACATGCATGAGATACTCCTGGGCAAAAAGAGCTGTGCTTTTCTGTTTTTGAACTCTGAGATCCATTGAGAAAGAAGCCGCCCGAAGCACATCCTTGTATTGATCTCCCAGCAGCCGATAAAATGAATAATTTTGAGTCCTTGCATGCTCTGCAACTCTTTGGTAGAAGGCGTTTTCATAAGGGATTCTTGCATCTAAAAGAGCATGGCCAAGCTCATGCCCGAGATTCGCCAGATCATAGGGAGAAATACCTGGCGACCGCAAAATAGCCCCTGTAATTTCATCCTGAAGCGCTTCACCAAGGTAGTCGGGAGCCAGCGCAAAAACCCCCTCTAAAGAAATATCCACCGCGCCTTTGAGCCCGGTTAAAAGCTCTTTGAGAATGTCTGCCGTCATAAAATCCTGGTCCAAAAATCCGGCAAGTGTTTCGCGTTCCATATCCGACACAACCCACGGGAAATAAAGAAATGATCTCCCGGCCTTGGCCTGGGTTTGCGCTGCAGCACGATCAAGATCCTCGGAAAATAGTGTCTGCAACGGATCGCCATCTTCCAATATCACAAAATGTCTCACGGCATCTTTTTTAATCGATGTATTTTCCAGTGCGATGACTTGACGGCCGTCCGGCATGTGAACCACCAAAACATTGCCGGTGATATTGTTATCAACACTCACCTGAAAAATGTTGGCCGATGCTCCGGGGTAGATTTGAGATAAAGAGGGTAGTGATGTATTCGAACCATAAGTGACACGAGATTGAAAAATTTCAAACGTTGTTCTAGCTTCCCCTAAGTTCTGTAGGGCGGCTGGAAGGGTCGCCCGAAGCTGCTGGACCCTCGTCCCAATTATTTTCACTGTACGCATTTCGGAGCGGCTGATTTTTGGAACCTGCGCCCCCTGCAAGTCGCTTCCAATTTTTGGTTTTTTAATAAATAAATTATATAAATATTCCATATTCACATCTCCCAGAAACCGCTGTAGAGTACGGCCTATGAAAGATAAAACATTCTCTACGGCGGAAGTAGGCGCGCTTGTTGAGCGGTTTGAATCAAACCAGGCCGTGATCAGTGAGAGAGTCGGTGCACTTTGCGATGATATGACGGAAGTTAAAGAAAGGCTTGGCGCCATTGAAAACAAAGTGACGACGCTTATCGAAAAAATCGAAGCCAAAGTCGGCTGCTGACCCCCTATCCCCCGCACCTCGGATTTGGCGGTGGACTGCCCCGCTTCCGAAATTTCCGTGGGAGAAATCGCGCGATTCTCAGACATCGCCAACTCCAGAAGAGGGGCGGAGAGACTTAGATTACTAGGGCTTAGGGTTGCACCATATCCAACGGCTTGAGCGGTCATCGCAGGCTGAAAAAGTTTGGCGATATTGGGTGCTGTGAATTTGCCTTCGGCGTCGAGACGTTTTAAGCCGCTGAGGAATTGATTGACCTGCGCGAGGCGCTTTTGGATGGCCTTGTATTTTTCATCGCCGCTGACCTCGTCAATGAAGCGGGTATAGTCGCCGGCTTTTTCGATGCGGCCTTCCTCAGCCAGGTCGCGGATGATTTGGTCGCGCCAATTCTTAAGAAGCATTGGGTTGGAAGTTCGAAGTTGGAAGTTCGAAGGAAAAGCCTTCCCCTCTTCCAACTTCGAACTTCCAACTTCTAACTTTAATAACCGGTCGCGAGTGCTGCGAATAAAAGCTTTGTACAAGTTGACCTTGCCGTTCTCAACTTCAAAATAGTTTTTCCATGAAACATCGCCGCGCATGTGTGCGCGATAATGGCTCTCGGCCGGCAGATTCTTGATCGCTGGCATCACCAGTACATAAGAAATTCCTTTCTCCTTCAGCAGACTGCAGAACCCATGCGCGTGAAAACCACCCGCTACCATCACGGCCGCACGGCCTGAGGTTTTGTTTTTCTCCATCTGTACTTTGAGATTCTTAAAGAAGATTTCGTCACGTTTTTCGGAGTTTTTGTAAAAGGCGAAGTGGGGTTGGAATAGCTCTGATATAGAGAAGGTGCCAGGGCCCCTCACGAGATCTGCGGTGAGGGTCCCTGGCACCTTCTCTTGCAGGGCCCCTACGAGTCGAAAATCACCTAAGAGCGCAGAGACTTCCTGCCAGTCTTCGTGGCTAAGCTCAAGCTTGGCAAGTTTGGTTAAAAGCCATAGTTGCCGATCACGCCGGTCGAGTTCGCGGTCCTCGTCATTTTGAAAAAGCGAGTCTTTGACGCTCTGGGTATAACGTTCAAAATCAGCGAACAGCTTTGTGCCTTCGATATCACGTACACTTTTTTCTTTTTTCACAAGGCCAAGTAATTGTTCGCTAACCTGGAGGCGAATGCCAGCTTTGGCCGCAACGTCTTTGATTGCAAGCGCAAAGGCCTCGACGCTAATCTGGGATGTTTGAAATTGCTGTTTTTTCCCCTGAAACTCGCTTTGCAAAGCTTTCGTTTCCGCAGAGGAGGCTGTGGTTTTAAAATAACTCTCAACCTTGCCTGCCAGCGCTTTGACCTCGCTTGTCGAATCCTTCCCACCACCCCCCTGTTTCTCTTTGTGACCCTGCTCCAGTAACAACGCGAGTTCTGTGCCTGAATCCGGGGTTTTGACGGCGGCAAGCGATTCCATGGTTTTTAAAAAATCCTTTTTGTTTTCTCTAAAATCAAACAGCGCTTTATCCACTTTTTGCAAGGCGGGTGAGTAATGCTTGTTCTTGTCTTCCTGAAGCTGGGTTTTGAGTGGTGTCAGCGTGGCGAAAACTTCAACTTCCTTTTGCATGGCTGCAAGATAGAGCCCAAGAGCCTCTTCATAAACCGGCCAATCTTCCACCCCTTGGAACGTCAAGTTCGTACCCGCCGCGGAGTTGTCTTCCGCCTTGATGCCCGCAATGGCCGCGGCCGTGCCGCCGGCTAGTTCGCCCTGGTCAAAATACTCGCCGAGCACCTTATTGAGCAGGTCTTTATCGGGAAAACTTTTGAACATGCGCGGATCAAGCTGTGCCGAGGCGCCTTCAAGTGCAACCAGACTGACTCCGTATTCTCTGTAAAAGTAAAGAATGGCCTTGCGGATACTGCGTTGGGCATCGGGAATCGCGTGGGCATCTTGAATCACGATCACAAACGGACGCATCCCGTCCGCAGACATCGTTTTTTTTGTGTCCTCCGGCGCAGTGAAGAAGTCATCGATCTTTCCAAGTTCTGCGGGCAGCTTCACGGCTTTGAGATCAGCGGGTAGGTTGACTGCCCCCGCTCCCGCCAACGCTGCATGCGCGGACTTCACGGGAACGACGTTTAAAGTCAGGATGAATGTAAGGCATGTGAAAAATGCCGTCCATCGCCGTGCAGTCTTTGTCAGAAAATGGTGCTGGATACCCCTTGAGAGTCTTGTCAACAAAATCACGTTCCTCTCCCTGTGTCATGGATAGCAATCAAATGCTTGCAACTCGGGTTATGTCTCTCTCTTAGAAAGTACCATAGTTTTTCTTAAAAGAAAGCCACCGCTATAAATTGATTCTAATTGATGCTTAAAAAAAGGGTTTATGGATAGCCCTTGCGATTCCAAGAAGCTAAAAATAAATGGCGTATCTATAATGGAATGAATATGTTATGGGGTCTTAGACGTGGGAAGAGGCAGGATGAATTCAACGCCGCACTGGCGAAGGTGGCCAATTTTTTTGAGGATTTCGGCGGCAAAATTCCAAGCAAAAATCACAACGTAATCGGTCGGCATTTTTTCAAGATGCGCGCTTGGCACAATCGGAATGTGTGCACCGGGAATAAAGCGGTTCTGTTTCAGGGCATTGTCATCAACCACATAGTCAACCGTCTTGGGCGTGAGTCCATAAAAGTTACAAAGCGTGCTGGCCTTAGCCGGCGCGCCATATCCCGACAGAGATTTCCCTGCCGCTTTGAGAGCACTCACCTGCTCTAGGAAATCAGCGCGCACTTTTAAGACCCTGGCAGCAAAACTTTCATACGTGGAGAGTTCACAGACTTTAGCTGTTTGTTCGCGCAAGAGAAAATCAGCAACCACGCTGCCAACCTTCTGCGGTCCGTCTAAACGCTGAATAAAAACGCGCAGGGACCCGCCATGCGATGCAACCTCGCGAATATCGAAAATCTCGAGGCCAAAGCGGCTCAACACAAACGTTAAAGCCGTAATCCCAATATAGGATAGATGCTCGTGGTATGTCATATCAAACAACAGCTCGTCCAGCATGGTTAAAAGATAGGGAAACTCGATCACAAAAAGGCCGTCTGGAGCCAACAGCCGGTTCACATTGCGAAGAACATCCTGAATGCCATCGATATGCGCGAACACGTTGTTCCCGCTGATAGCATGCGCCAGCCCAAACTCTTTTAAGATTTCATCGACCGACTGGGTATCAAAATAACGATTCAGGGTTTTGAGACCCCGCGCATTGGCCTCTCGCGCAAGATTTTGGGCCGGATCGACACCGCAAATACGCATGCCTTCTTTCTGATAGCACGCGAGCAATAGCCCATCGTTACTGCCAATATCAACCGCGAGCGGGTGGGTGACAGAGGCAGGAAATCGCCCACGCACGTCTTGCGCATAAGCAGCAAAATGGTCGCGAAACGTCTGTGTTGTGGAACTGACGTAAAGATAGTGTGAAAACATAAGATCTGCCGGCACCCCATGCGTCAGCTGTACCAGCCAGCATACGGGGCAAACAGTTAGCGACAGCGGGCAGGCAAATTCAGGCACCGCCAGGTCTTCTTTGCGCGGCAGATTGTTGGCAAGCGGCATGGTGCCAAACTCAAGAAAGGGTTTCGGCAAAGGACTATCGCAGTAGCGGCAGTTGATTTTTTTATAATCGTCTTGTTTCATAAAAAGTATAGAAGGCAAGAGAAGGTGCCAGGTACCCCTCACCGCAGATTTCGTGAGGGTACCTGGCACCTTCTCTTTTTTAGATCCCCGGCATGGGCGTCACAGCCCAAATTTTTCCGTGACGAATCACAACCGTCGCTCCATTTTCAACCGGAAATTTTCCCTCAATAATCTCGATCATCTTATCCGCTACAAATGTGGGGCTTTGCTGTTTCGCCGCATCTTCAGCGCCAAAAAGGCTGCTGCGCATCTGAGTATTCATTCCACCAGGACAAATCGTAATGCCCCACAGCTTGCCTCCCTCATTTTCTTTCACCGCTGCCTGCGTCAATGCAATGACACCAAACTTGGCGGCGGAATACGCCGCAAGCCGGGGCACTCCGCGCGTTCCGGCCATTGAAGAAACGTTGACCAGATAGCCCCGTCCCTCTTTTTTAAAAACCCGCAGAGCATATTTTGTGACGAGAAAAACACTGCGAAGATTCTGTGAGATTTGCCGGTCAAATTCGACCGCAGATGTTTTTTCAATGGTTTCGAGCCGGCCGCCATAACCGGCATTATTGATGACCATGCCAAGCGGGGCTTGCCGTGAGATTTTTTGAAATAGCCCCTTCACGGCGGTTTCGTCGGTCACATCGCAGGCAACCCACGTCACCCGCTGCGGTGTTTGGATTTTAGCAATGGCTTGTTTCCAATGCCTTTGCGTTCGACTGACGGCAAATACACGAATGCCCAGTGCCGCGAATCGCTGCGTCAACGCCAACCCCAGCCCACGGCTTGCGCCCGTAATTAACACCGATCCATTCATAAACAGCTTTCATCCATTTGCTTGCGGACGATGACTTCCTTGGTCATCGCCGCACCGCCCATGGCCTGGCGGCCAGGGGCGCCCGTAATTAACACCGATCCATTCATAAACAGCTTTCATCCATTTGCTTGCGGACGATGACTTCCTTGGTCATCGCCGCACCGCCCATGGCCA
>CAYMUZ010000256.1:0-9076 GCA_964393875.1 uncultured bacterium
CATCGAGAATTTTGTTCGTAACCGCTTCGTGAAATGCGCCTTCGTTCCTATAGCTCCAAAGGTAGAGTTTCAGGCTTTTGAGCTCAACACACAGCTTGTCTGGGATATAAAGAATGCAGATTACGGCAAAGTCGGGCTGGCCCGTACGCGGGCAAAGGCAGGTAAACTCCGGGCATTCAAACCGAATCTCGTAATCACGATTTGGATGAGGATTCTTGAATACTTCCAATTTTTTTGACGGTTGAGTCGGCATGGTTTTGGATTATAACATCAAGCCTTAGAAGTCGTCTTCAGAATCAGACGGAGGGAGTGTCTTTTTGGCGGCGCCTTCAGGATAAGATACGGCCTTCTTTAAATTAATCACTTCTTCTTTGCTCAAAAACCGTCCGAGCCCCGAGGGCAGATCTCCGAGCACAAGCACTCCCATCGTCAAGCGTGTGAGTTCCACCACAAAATACCCGAGCGCCTCAAAAATACGGCGAATCTCCCGTTTCTTCCCTTCGCAGATTAAAACCCGAATCACGCGCCGCGTGAGCGATTGAATTTTCTGCACGCGCGCCAGTCCGTCGCTGAGCCTGATTCCCTGAAACAACCGTTCTTTGTCCACGTGCTCAAACAGACGGTTCAAGCGCACTTCATACCATTTGCCAACACCGTAACGCGGGTGGATTAAACGATTCGCCAATTCTCCATCGCTGGTAAAAAGTAAGAGCCCGGTGGAGTCGCGATCGAGCCGGCCGACCGGGAACACACGCCGGCGCCCCGAGTCAGGCCGTCGAGTACTGCTAACGAGCTTGCGCGGCAAAAGCTCGTACACTGTTTTCTCAGCGTAGGGGTCCGCCGCCGTGGTCGTATACCCACGCGGTTTGTGCAGGATGTAATAAATGTGGCCTGCAAAATCCAACGCTCGGCCGCGGAAACAAATGACGTCTGATTCGGGGTCCACCTGCCGCCCCAACTCCGTAACGACTTCCCCGTTCACCATCACGGCTCCATTCACGATGTGCTCTTCGCACTTGCGGCGCGAATCAATCCCCCCAAGCGCAAGCGCCCGCTGTAGTCTCATCACTTTCGCAGCTCCAAATAGTAAAGATCACGGCCGGCTTGAAAATATTTAGCTTCATAATTGGTCATGGGTTCCCCGGGCGCCGCAAAACGTTCATTTTTTTTTGAGACCCCTTTCCATGGAACACCGCAGCACTGAACCGCCTGCAAAATGGATTCGAAATAATCCGCATAATCCGTCGCGATCCACACACACCCCTCAGGAGTCAAGCGATCATACATCATTCGCAAAACAGACTCGCTGACAACTCGCCGGCGGTGATGCTTACGCTTTGGCCAGGGGTCGGGAAAGTAAACATGAAACTGGCTGACGCGGCCGGCCGGAATGTGATCGCTGAAAATTTCGCGCGCCTCTGCCGGTAAAAACCGTAAATTGCTCAATCCTCTTTTAGTGGCGCGCGCCTGCCCGATCTTCAGCCATTTGGAGGCAATATCCAACGCTAAAAAATCAATCTCCGGATGGCGTTCGGCACGAGCCATAATGAACCGTCCTTTGCCGCATCCCACTTCAATTTCGAGCGGCCGGGAGGATGCGATAATTTCTGGAAACGGAAATACCGGATAGCGGGGCGCAAAAAAAGGAGCCGTACTCACCTGTTCTTGATTCATGAGGGTTCAAGCACCGCAAGGATTTCGAGATGTTTTGTTCTTGGAAAAAAATCCATGGGAATCACGGCTTTCACCTGCCAACCTCCGGCCAGCAATTCTTTCAAATCGCGGACCAGCGACGGCGGATAACAGGACAAATAAAGAAGCTTGGCGATTTTACCGCCGCCTCCGAAAGAACGCAAAACTCGCAGTGCCGGTTCGGCCAGCCCACGCCGCGGCGGATCAATGATGGCTTTGACCTGAACCCCCTCCGCCATTGACAGAACTTCCGCCAAACGATCTTCCACACGCGCTTCCAGAATTTCCACTTTGGCTTCCATGCCCAACCTCGCCGCATTATAACGGGCCAAGCGAACAGATCCTGGACAATCTTCCATCATCACCACGCCCTTGACATGATCCGCCATGAGAAAACCAAACAGCCCCACCCCTGAGTACAAGTCGAGAAAAAGATCGTTCGCCTCAAGCTCAAGCTCTTCGAGTACAGTTTCAATGACCACCGGCAAAATCGAAAGATTGGCCTGAAAAAAAGTTTCGAGCGAATAATAAATTTTTTTCCCACTGATTTCCGTCCAAAAAAAATCGTCTTCACCCATGCGTAAGGAGTGGCGCCCGATCCCGCCCCACAACACACGACCGTCATCCCCTGTTTTGATCACAAGATTGGCGGTGTTGTAATTTTCAGGAAGTCGGCGGAGAGCCTCCTGTTTGAGACGCGGCAGATAGCCGGAAAGCGCCGGCATGGCAATCGGACAGGCTTCAATTTCAAGAATTCTATGGCGATTCTCCGGCATAAATCCCATCAGCACTTCACCCGATTTTATTTTACGCAAACCAATGTCAAGCCGGTGCCGATAGCCGTAGTCTCGGGGGGAAGCCACCATCGGTTTGAACGTCGAGAGGGGCAAACCCAGCGTTCGCTCGAACAAACTCGTTAAGAGATCTTTTTTGACGATCAGCTCTTGCGCATAGGGCAGGTGCTGGTACGCACAGCCGCCGCACTCGCCAAAAAGGGGGCATTGTGGCGTTGCTTTAGGGGAATCAGCTTCGGGAATTGAGGTTTCCAGTTTCATGAGGGGAACTCCGGCGGGCATTGTAAGGGAAACCCCCGGCGGTGGAAAGCTTTAAAAAGCGCCCCGCTTTGACATCCGTCGCGCGGCCATCGCTCACCGCCAAAACACCGTTCACAAAAACCCACTGCACCCCCAAACTCATTTTGGACGGATGCGCATATTCGGAGGTGTCTCGAATTTTTTCAGGATCAAAAATCACGAGGTCGGCAGCAAACCCCGCACGCACCTGGCCGCGGTCGCGAAGTCCAAAATGCGCCGCCGGCTGAGAAGTCATTTTGCAGATGACCCGCCCCAAAACCAGGCTCGATTTCTCGCGCACAAATTCACGGAACACTTTTGGAAACGTGCCGTAGGCTCGCGGATGCGGATACGCGCTTCCATCGGCAATGCTGTCAGACCCAACCGCGACATAATTTTTGGCCAGCACACGCCCCATAATTTCTTCACTCTGATTGAAGTAAAAAGCGCTCGCGTGAAAATTCGTACCCGCCAGAATTTCTAACAGCATGTGTTCGGGCGTGTGCTTTGTTTTATGGGCGATCTCATGCAAAGTCAGACCCCCGTATTTACGAAAGGGACCTTCCGGCACAGCGCCGAGCGCCACGCTCTTCCAATGATCGGGCTGATCACGATACGACTCCTGAAGTGCGGCTTCAATCTCAGGCCAATGATTTTTGTCTTTCAAAAAAGCATCTCGATGGGGGCGTTCGTAGTACACTGCCGGCAAAACCGCCGCCAGCTCAGCATAGCCTGAGGTGTAGGGGTAAACGTCGGCAGCGACCCGTACGCCGTCGTTTTGCGTCTGCTGAATTAAACGGAACACCCCGTCGATCTTTGGCCAGTTTTTCTCCCCCCCCGCCTTCAGATGCGAGAGCTGAATTTTCACACCTGTTTTGCGGCCGATCTCAAGCGCTTCCGCGATCGATTCCACCAACCTCTCCCCTTCGCTGCGCACGTGAAACGCACAAACGCCGTCAAAGTGTTTCACCTCACTGCAAAGCGATTCAATTTCAGCGCGATCGGCAAAAACGCCGGGTAGATAGACTAGTCCGAACGATAAACCAGAAGCTCCCTGTTTCAACGCCTCACGCAATTTCTTTTTCATTGCCTGAATTTCTTTTTTGCCGGCCCGCCGCGCTTCAAATCCCATGACCGCACCACGTAGATTGCCGTGCCCCACTAAAAAAACGTGGTTGGTCAACATGCCGGCTTGTTCGAGAACCCGGCGATAATCTGCCACAGAATCCCAGGGAATCTCGGCAGGAATCTCAACACCTTCGCGCGCCCACACCGAATGGATCTCCTCGCGCTGTTTTCCGTAAACAGGCGCCGCCGACATGCCGCAGTTGCCCGTCACTTCAGTCGTGACCCCCTGTAAAAGCTTGTTCGGAAGATTCGGATAACTCAGCGGATTAAAATCAGAATGCGTGTGCGCGTCAATAAACCCGGGCGCAAGCGTTAATCCCGAAGCATTCAGGGTCTCTTTAGCCGTCCCTTCGAGGCGAGCTCCCACTGCGACAATCCGGCCATCCCGAACGGCGACATCCGCTGTTTCACCGGAAATACGCACCCCATCGTAGACTGTCGCACCGTGAATTAAATAATCGTAAACCTTCGTTTCTGCGTGCGTAAAAGGGGCCGGCGCTAAAACCATGAGTCCTCCAAAGAAAAAAAAACGAACGGTTTTTTTCATGACGAACCTTATGTTGAGTGCGGCGCTACGGGCAGAAAGTCGCTCCGGTTCCGGAATCGGTACTTTTTAGGAACCTAGCTGATTTTGAATACTCTCGCTGAGCTGTTGAATGGTAAAGGGTTTACGCAAAACCATCTTCACATTGCCAAATTGAAGAAGCTCTTGGGGAATCTTCTCATTCACACTGGCGATGATCACAGGAATCTTTTTGAGTTCTTCCATCGGCTGCATCTTGCGTAAAAATGTCTCGCCATCCATAATCGGCATAATCATGTCGAGAACAATCAGATCTACAGGCTCACGGCTCAGAATCTCAAAGGCTTCTTCGCCATTAAAGGCCTCCAGAATATGAAAGGAGGCACCCCGCAAATAAAGCCCATAAAGCAGGTGCAGTTCATCATCATCATCCACAATCAAGACTTTTGCGCCCATGCGATCCTCTTTTCTATGGCAGTGCCGGCAACTCCACTTTGATTATAGCACCTTTATCCAGCCCCTCGCTCTCGGCCCAGATGCGCCCCTCGTGCAGCCGTGCAATGTCACGGCAAATCGTCAATCCCACACCGATCCCAAGCGATGAAGCCGTTTTTTGCACAAAACGATCAAAGACCGAGTCCAAAAATTCCTCTTCGAGTCCGATGCCGGTATCCTCCACCTCCGCATGAACTTTGCCCTCGTTCATAAAGGCACGAATCATAATCTTTCCCTGGGGTGTGAACTTCATGGAATTGCCGACAAGATTAGAAAAAAGCCGGTAGAGCATTTTTTTATCGCCGCTCACTTTAAGCGGCCTGGATCCAAAGGAGGCCTCCAGCTCAAGCCCCTTCTGCGCCACCAGCGGCTGAAGATCTTGGTGTACCTGCTGCAAGACATCGCGTAAATCAAAATCCACGCGGTCGATTTGCACACTGCCGGATTCAAGCTTTGAAAGATCCATGACGCTCATGATCGTATCCATCAGACGGTCAATGTTATTGTGAAGAATTTTCAGAAGGTCTTTGAACTGATCTTTAATCCCCTGGCGATCCATCTCTTTTTCAAGCCAATCCACCGTCATCTGAAATTTCGCGGCCGGCGTCTTAAGCTCATGCGTCACGTCACGAATCAGGGAATCTTTCATTCTCTCTACCCGCCGAAGCTCTGTCACATCGCGCATCATTCCTTGCAGTAGTTTCAAATTACCGTCGTGATCAAGCACAGGCGCCAAATTCAGTAGATAAGAAATCTCATCCCCGGTATGAGCGTGCCGATGTGTCAGGCTGAAATTCAGCAGGGGTTCCTTTTTGCGGCAAACTTCGTCCACCGCCATTTCAAACTTTTTTTGGGAGTCTTCTGCGTTAAGGGATATGAATAATGGGAATCCCTGCCTAAAAAATTCTTCGCGCGGCTGTCCGGAAAACCCCCGATTGAGAAGTAACAGCTCGCCATCTCCGGCAAAGGCAAAAATGATATCGCTGGCACCTTCCACGATCTGCCTATATTTTTCTTCCGATTCCTCCAACGCTTCGGTTCGCGAGCGCAAACGATCAAGGCTCGCCGACAATCGGTTGACCATCTCGTTAAACGCATCGCCTAAATCCTCAATCTCATCAAAAGAACGAATGTTGGCGCGTGCTTGCATATTGCCGCCTAAAATTTTACGTGCCGTCTGCTTGAGAGAGAATAGAGGGCGAATGGCAAGCCAGGTGATCCCCATGGTCAAAAGAGCCAACAGGACAATCATGGCAAAGGCCATCACTAACCGTTCCAGGAAAATATTTTTCAGCTCGAGATCAAAACCCAGGTGAGAGAACATGACCAGCACGCGGCCCAGAGGTTTGCCATTGGCCACAAGCGGCACCGCAGCCGCATACGTATCGGGCGAGAGCGTGTAAACCCCGGCAAACCTTGGATTTTGAACTGACTTCGGAAATTGTGCCGCGGGGTGAACCGACTGCACCACTTTTCCGGAAGCATCTTCCAACCGCACCTCAAGCACATCGGGCCGGCTGGCCATCCACTCCATGATCTCTTTGACATCTTGCGGTGCGTTTAACTGCATGGGCACCTTTAGGGTTTCCGCATACACTTCGGCAGTCGCCATAAGACGGCTTGTATTCTTCTCGATGGCCAGTTGCCGCACCAAATGGAAAGTGGTGTTGAAAAGAAGGTAGGTCATGAGCGACACAAAAAAAAGAACCGGCAACGTCAATTTGAGACGGATCGAAAGGCGAAAACGGCGGGCAGACGGCTTCGCGTCAGCACGCGACTCCCCCTCGCGCAGAGACACCGCCAAAGACGGCGTGGTTAGATCTACTTTTTGTTTTAAGTCGGTCAAAGGGGCTGCCATACGCTTATCCTGAGCTCACTTTTACTTGGCTTTTGAGCAAAATTCCTTATAATAGCCACGCTTTGGGGTCCTGGAAACCTCCAGACCCCGCAAACAAAACGCTTCTACTTATAACGTGTATGAAAGCCGGAATCTTTACCACAACCATTGACAAAATAATCCCGCTGGGCGCAGATCTCAAGCATTTTCACTTCGCCTTTACTCCCGGAACCGATTTTGATTTTGACGCCGGACAGTTCGTCAACGTCCTTTTGCCCGGGCCTGAAGCCGGCAAAACGGTCAAGCGCCCCTACTCTATCGCCTCGGCACCCTCGCGTAAGGGCGGCTTTGACCTTTGCTTGAAGCTAGTTAAGGGCGGCTATGCCACCACTTATTTTTGGACCCTCAAAGAGGGCGATCAAGTTCAGATTCAGGGACCGCTGGGGCGTTTTCTTGTGCGTCAGCCGATGCCCAAAACCCTTATTTACATCTCGACGGGGACAGGCATCGCCCCTTTTAGATCGATGATTCACGACCTGCTGGAAAAAGGCGCTCACTGCGACATTTGGAATATTTTTGGTAACCGCTACGAAGGAGAAATCCTTTACAAAGACGAGTTTGAAATGCTTGCGGTCAAACACCCCAATCTGCACAATATTTTTACGGTCTCGCGCCCCCAAACATGGGCAGGCGAAAAAGAATACGTGCAGTTCATGCTCAAAAAGCACATCCCCGATGCGATTGACAAAAACATCTACATTTGCGGTTTATCCAACATGATTCACGAGGTGGAAAAAACCGCCCTCGAAATCGGCTTTGCCAAAACGCAGATTTACTACGAAAAATACGATTAGTGCTTACAGACGTTTCTTTGACGTCCAAAGCACAATACCCACACATCGATGTGGGTGTTAGTGCTTAGGCTCTGTAAAACAATAACATAGCCATTTGAAGCACAACACCCGAGCAAAAGGCTCTGGTGCTAGAAACAAGAATCGCGCCGCGTCATCAAATCATTCAAAATATCCGCGTCCGCCGGCGGGAACTGATAGTTTGCAAGCTCCTCCACGGCCACCCATTGCGCATCCATGCATTCGTGAAACACGGGCGTTCCGCCAATAAAGTCGCAAATGTAAAAGAACAAATGGAGTCTTTTTCCTGCGGTATCGTGCACGACGGATTTTAGAAATTTTCGCGGACGTATTTCAACAGCCAGTTCTTCCCGCAGTTCGCGAACCAAACACTCTTCAATCGTCTCACCCGCCTGCCGCTTTCCGCCTGGAAACTCCCAAAAGCCTCCCAAGCTGTCACCCAGTCTGCGGCGCGAAATCAGAATTTTTCCGCCTTCTTCAATAATAGCACAGCCCACCTCTATGGATTTTTTCATCGTTCCACTTTCTTTCACTCCCATTTTTCTCAAAATGAATGATTCGTTCAATTATAGTATGCGTTCTACATTATGCCAGGGTCTATCGTTGTTTGACTTTTCGCTCATTCCCCCTATAATTCCCCCATGGCAGTAAATTCCTATAGTTACCATTATCTCTTTTTAGGCCTTTTTTTTATCTTTGCTCTTGTTTTCCCTGTGCTCCCGATCATTGCCGCACGTTTTGTTGCCCCGCGAAAACCTTCCGCCATCAAAAATGCCGAGTACGAATGCGGCCTTGAGGCCAAAGGCGAGTCATGGATTCAGTTTCGTGTCCAGTACTATATTTTTGCATTGATCTTCGTTATTTTCGATATTGAAACCGCCTTCATTTATCCATGGGCTGTGGCTTTTAAGAAGCTCGGGATGTTTGCTTTTATAGAAATGGTTCTTTTTATTGCGATTCTGGCCTTTGGCCTCGTCTACGCATGGAAAAAGAAAGCTTTGGAGTGGGAATAGAGAATGGCTTTAACTGAGAATATTTCTCCGGTGGATGACGGTCTGAAGAGTGAACTGGCCAAAAAAGGCGTTGTCGTGACCACCCTGAACCAGCTCTACAACTGGGGCCGCCGCTCCTCGATCTGGCCCATGCAGTTCGGCCTGGCCTGCTGCGCCATTGAAATGATCGCCACGGCCTGCGCACGCTACGACATCGCGCGCTTTGGCGCCGAACTCTTCCGCCCCTCGCCGCGCCAGTCGGACCTCATGATCGTGGCCGGCACGGTCACCAAAAAAATGGCCCCGCAAGTCGTACGGCTCTACAATCAGATGGCGGAGCCCAAATACGTGATCACCATGGGCGCCTGCGCCATCGCCGGCGGCCCTTTTATCGACGGCTACAACGTACTGCGCGGCATTGACCGCTACATCCCGGTGGACGTGCATTTGCCGGGCTGTCCCCC
>CAYMUZ010000257.1:0-10447 GCA_964393875.1 uncultured bacterium
GTCACTTATCCGCCCATTGATTTTCAAAATGTCATTTATTATTCCGCGCCCAAAAATAAAACCGAAGGGCCGCAATCGCTTGCAGACGTCGATCGTGAAATTCTTGACACTTACGAAAAGCTTGGCATTCCGCTGGAGGAGCAAAAGCGGTTAGCCGGTGTGGCTGTCGATGCGGTTTTTGACAGCGTGTCCGTGGCGACTACGTTTAAAGACACCTTAAAAAAAGCAGGCGTTATCTTCGGGTCTTTTTCGGACGCTGTGCGTGAACATCCCGAACTCATCAAACGCTATCTCGGTTCCGTGGTGCCGGTTTCCGATAATTTTTATGCGGCTTTGAATGCCGCTGTGTTTAGCGATGGTTCGTTTTGTTATATCCCCAAAGGGGTGCGCTGTCCGATGGAGCTTTCGACTTATTTCCGTATTAATGCCGCCGAGACCGGTCAGTTTGAACGCACACTGATCGTGGCGGATGAAGACAGTTATGTCAGCTATCTTGAGGGCTGTACGGCGCCGATTCGCGATAAAAATCAACTGCATGCCGCCGTGGTAGAGCTGGTAGCGCTCAAAGGCGCACAAATCAAGTATGCGACGGTGCAGAACTGGTATGCCGGCGATAAAGAGGGCAGGGGCGGCATCTATAACTTTGTGACGAAACGTGGTAAGTGCGCCGGAAACCGTTCTAAAATTTCATGGACGCAGGTCGAAACCGGTTCTTCGATTACCTGGAAATATCCGAGTGTGATTTTACAGGGAGACGACACCATTGGAGAGTTTTATTCGGTGGCACTCACACACAATCGCCAGCAGGCCGATACGGGAACTAAAATGGTTCACATCGGCAAAAATACTCGCAGCACGATTATTGCCAAGGGGATCTCCGCGGGGCGCGGACAAAATACTTATCGGGGGCTCGTCAAAGTTTTAAAGAATGCTGATCAAGCGCAGAACTATACTCAATGCGATTCCCTTTTAATCGGGTCGCAATGTTCTGCAAATACATTTCCGACCATTGAGGTTGAAAACAACTCTGCCAAAGTAGAGCATGAAGCGACGACATCCAAGATCAGCGAAGATCAGTTGTTTTATTGTGCCTCACGTGGTATTTCGGGTGACAATGCGGTGTCGATGATCGTGAATGGATTTTGCAAAGATGTTTTTAGTCATTTGCCCATGGAGTTTGCTGTAGAAGCAACGAAGTTGCTGGGCATCAGTCTTGAAGGCAGTGTGGGTTGATCATTCGATGAGAAAGGCGGGGAGAAGAATATGCTTGAAATTAAGAATTTACATGCGCGGGTAGAAAGCCGTGAAATTTTAAAAGGATTTGATCTGTCGGTGAAAGCCGGGGAGGTTCACGCGATCATGGGACCTAATGGTTCCGGCAAAAGCACGCTAAGTCGAGTATTGGCAGGTCATCCCGGCTACCAGGTGACTCAAGGGCAGGTGACTTACCGCGGAAAGAATCTTTTCGACCTCTCGGCTGAAAAACGTGCGCGCGAGGGTGTTTTTTTGGCGTTTCAGTATCCGACAGAGATTCCGGGTGTCAGTAATGCTTATTTTATGCGCTCGGCGCTTAATGCGGTGCGCGTCCATCGGGGGCAGCCGGAGATGGATGCCATGGAGTTTCTTGAGGTGATTAAAACAAAGATGAAAATGCTTGAAATGGATCCGTCCTTCGTAAGTCGGTCGGTCAACGAAGGATTTTCCGGCGGTGAAAAGAAACGCAACGAAATTTTACAGATGGCTCTGCTGGAACCCTCACTCGCGATTTTGGACGAAACGGATTCTGGGCTGGATATCGATGCCCTGCGTGTGGTTGCGGAGGGTGTCAACCGGTTGAGATCGTCCGAGCGCGCGATGATCGTGGTTACACACTACCAGCGTTTGCTGAGCTACATTGTACCCGATTTTGTCCATGTGCTTGTGGAGGGGTGTATTGTGAAGTCGGGAACTCGTGCACTGGCACTCGAGCTTGAGGAAAAGGGCTATGACTGGATTCGTCAGGCGGGAAAAACGGGCGCTGAAGCACGTGATTCATGATGACTATTTCTGAAACGACAGACCTCGCTGCCAAAGACACCGCCTTGTTTGAAGCTTTTTATCAAAAAGCCGCGGCGTCCACTCAACCGGAGTGGATTAAATTACGACGCGCGAAAGCTTTTGAATTTTTTGGGCACTCGGGATTGCCGACCCTGCACGACGAAGAATGGCGCTACAGTTCGTTTGAGTCGGTTCGACGTACTCTATGGAACAGCGGTTCTGACATGCCGGGCGGGGGTACCGCACGGCCGAATCTTTTAAATTTTCTACCGAGCGTCGTTTGGCCGAGAATCGTGTTTATCAATGGGAGCTGGAGTTCCGCTTTATCCAGTGATTTGGGATCGGGTTTGCCCATGCTCCGGACTGCGGAGTCTCTGCATACGGACGAGTTCAAGAGCAGAATGGGCAAAACAGCCCGGGATGAATCGAGAGCGCTAACGGCTTTGAATACCGCTCTTTTTCAGGATGGCTTTTTTCTTTCTCTGAAAGCCGGCCGTCAGCCGGAAACTCCAATGATCCTGGTCGATGTTTCCCTTGGCAATTCGGCGGGTGTGACAGCACTGAGGCATATTTTTTCTCTAGGGGCTCACAGCCGTGCGTCTATCATTCACGTGATGCTTGAGTTGGAGGGAACCGGCGTGTTTCATAATGGTGTCACGGAGATTTCCCTGGCCGAGGATGCGACGCTTGACTATTCTCTTTTTCGGTTTGGACAGGGGGAGACGACACGCGTGGCCCATGTCGATTGTTCTCTGGATCGCAATAGTCGATTTGTCTCCAACATGCTTGATTCCGGGAGCGGCCTTTTTCGTAACGAAATGCGGGTTTGCCTGAATGCTTCCGGGGCTGTCTGTGAATTAAACGGTCTTTCCCTAGGGGCGGGCAGTGACATCCACAATGCACACATGAGGGTAGATCATACCGCGCCACAATGTCAAAGCCGGCAGCTGTTTAAGGGAGTGCTTGGGGGGCGTTCGCGTGTGGTGACGGAAGGGCGTGTGATTGTCCGCGAGGGAGCACAAAAGACCGATGCGTCTCAAAAAATACGTAACCTTTTGCTTTCCAAAGACGCCGTTGCCGATGCCAAGCCGCAGCTTGAGATTTTAGCCGATGATGTGAAGTGCTCTCACGGTGCGGCGCTTGGTCAGTTGGAAGAGGCACATCTCTTTTACTTACAAAGCCGGGGCATCAGCCGCGATGCCGCGGTTCGTATGCTGGCCGAAGGCTTCGCGACAGAACTGACGGAGAAGCTTCCACTTGCCGAACTTCAGAGTTACGCTGCGAAAATGATTGAGGGCTATTTTAATTCTGGAAATTTGACATGAAAACGAGTGCCGAAATCTTACGCGAGAAAACCATGAGTCCGACTGCCGAAGCCCCCTTTGATGTGTCAACGTATCGAAAAGATTTTCCCGTACTTGCGGAAACCGTCTACGGGAAACCGCTTGCTTATTTTGACAATGCGGCGACTACGCAGAAACCCTTTCCCGTCATAGAAACGATCAGTCGTTTCTATTCCAAAGAAAACGCCAATATTCACCGCGGTGTTTTTTGTTTGAGCGAAAAAGCCACGCAGGCTTATGAGAGCGCACGTATTAAAATTCAACGGTTTTTAAATGCACACTCCACGCGTGAAATTGTGTTTGTGAGGGGCACGACAGAGGCGATTAACTTGGTTGCCCATGGGTTTGCACGTACCGTTCTTCGTGCGGGTGACGAAATTTTAATCACTCACATGGAGCATCATTCCAATATTGTTCCTTGGCAAATGGCGACAGAAATGTCGGGGGCGCGGCTCAATGTTGTTTCGATCAACGACCGTGGTGAGCTGAGAATGGAAGATTTTAAAGCTCGCTTGACGGAGAAAACAAAAATGGTGGCAGTGTCGCATGTTTCTAATGCTTTGGGGACGATCAATCCGGTGAAGGAGATTGTTCGTTTGGCGCATGAGCGCGGTATTCCCGTACTTCTGGACGGTGCGCAGGCTGTCTCCCATTTAAACGTCGATGTGCGGGATCTGGACTGTGATTTTTACGCATTTTCCGGGCATAAAATGTTTGGGCCGACGGGAGTCGGAGTTTTGTATGGCAAAGAAACCTGGCTTGACAAATTGCCGCCGTACCAGGGCGGCGGCGACATGATTAGCCATGTCTCGTTTGAAAAAACAGTTTATAACGAACTGCCGTATAAATTCGAGGCCGGCACGCCTCACATTGTGGGTGTGATTGCTCTTGGTGCGGCGGTGGATTATCTTTTAAAAGTCGGGATGAAAAGGATCGAGCGCTACGAAACCGGACTCCTGGCCCATGCCACGAAAACACTTCTGGAAGTGGATGGGTTGAAGGTTATTGGAGAGGCGGAAGCAAAGGCCGCCGTCATTTCCTTTGTCTTGGGCGCGGCGCACGCGCATGATATTGGAACCATTCTTGATCGTGAAGGAATTGCCATTCGGGCGGGGCACCACTGTGCAATGCCGGTGATGGATTTTTTTAAAGTGCCTGCGACGGCTCGAGTTTCGCTGGCCTTTTACAACACGAGGGATGAAATTGATCGACTTGCGCGAGCCTTGCGTAAAGTTCAGGAGGTTTTTCGCTGATGTCCGATTTGCGTGAACTTTATCAGGAAGTCATTCTTGACCACAATAAAAGTCCCCGAAATTTTTATCCATTGGCTTCGCCGGCAAAGAAAACCGAGGGCTATAATCCGCTATGCGGAGACCGTCTCGATCTCTACCTGATCCTGGAAAATGGGACGGTCAAAGATATCAGTTTTGAAGGCTCGGGTTGTGCGATCTCAAAGGCCTCTGCGTCGCTCATGACGGCTGTGGTGAAAGGGAAGAGCGTTGCGGAAGCGGAAGTGCTTTTTGAGAAGTTTCACCGGGTTGTTTCCGGCCTGGGGACGCCGGATGATTTAGCGGCACTGGGTTCTCTTGCAGTTCTTTCGGGAGTTTCTGAATTTCCAGCGCGGGTGAAGTGCGCGACTTTATGCTGGCATACCTTTCGCTCAGGGCTTGCCAATCAGCCGGTAAAATGAGAGGAGATGCCTAATGTCTGAAGAATTTAAAACGCTGCGGGAAGTCAGCGCTACGATGATTCCAAGCGGTCAAAAAACCTCCATTCCAAAGGATACCGGGGTGCGTATTGTGCAGGCACTGGGTGGGAGCTATACGGTTTTAACACAGGATGGGTATATGGTTCGCGTGGAAGGGACAGATGG
Source organism: uncultured bacterium (assembly GCA_964393875.1). Classification (GTDB taxonomy): domain Bacteria; phylum Omnitrophota; class Omnitrophia; order Omnitrophales; family Aquincolibacteriaceae; genus JAHFHB01. The sequence continues at coordinate 5,254 of CAYMUZ010000257.1, forward strand.
AGGTGTCATCGGTCAGACCAAAGTAGAAGGGCCGATGCTGGCGGGACTTTCTTTCGAAGATCAGGTGTGGAGCCAGATGAAAACCTGCTACGACCCTGAGATTCCTGTGAATATTGTCGAGCTTGGATTAATTTACGGCTGTCAGATTTCTGATTTTCCCGACGGCGGCCATCGCGTTGAAGTGAAAATGACTTTGACGGCGCCCGGCTGCGGCATGGGCGATGTTTTGCGGGCCGAGGTGGAGCGTAAGCTGATGACTTTGCCGGAGTGTAAGGATGTGCGCGCCGAATTAGTTTGGGATCCCCCCTGGGATCGTTCTAAAATGTCCGACGCTGCAAAACTTAAGCTCGGAATGTTTTGATTCACGCGTGAAGAGCCTATCTAAGAAACCGGTGGACATGAAATTCTCAGAAATTTATAAATCTGGCAAGCCCGCCATTTCATTCGAGTTTTTTCCACCCAAAACAGACGAAGCGGAGGCAAAGCTTTTTGAAACGGTGGGGCTTTTAAAACCACTCAACCCATCCTTTGTCTCTGTCACCTACGGGGCCATGGGTTCCACCCGAGCGAATACGCTGAGAATTGTGGATCGCATTAAAAATGGGCTGGCGATTGAAGCCGCTGCTCATCTGACCTGTGTGGCTCATTCCCGAAGCGAAATCGAAATTGTCTTGAGTCAGCTTGCCGAGAGGGGCATCCAAAATATTGTGGCTTTACGCGGTGATCCCCCCAAAGGGGAGCTGCAATTCAAAGCGCCTGAAAATGGCTTTCGCTATGCCTCAGAGATGGTTCGATTTATCAAGTCACACCCGCAGTTTGGAAGTTTTTTTTCACTCGCGGTGGCCGGTTACCCGGAGGGACATAGGGAATGCCGCGACAAACAGGCGGATCTGGATTACCTTAAACAAAAGGTGGATCAGGGTGCGGATGTTGTTCTTACCCAGCTTTTTTTTAACAATGCCGCTTACTTTGATTTTGTTGAGCGTGCACAAAAAGCTTCGATTAAAATTCCGATGGTGCCGGGCATTATGCCGGTGACACAAGCTTCCCAGACAAAACGATTTGCTGAAATGTGCGGGTGTGAAATTCCGCGCGAGATGCAGGAACGGCTCACCGGCTTGGAGGATCAAAACGAAAGAGCAGAGAATTTTGGAATTGAGTATGCCACACGGCAGTGTCGAGAGCTTTTGGATGCCGGGGCTCCAGGACTGCACTTTTACACGCTTAATAAGTCACGCGCCACGCTTCAGATTTATCAAAATCTTGGCCTGTCGGGTGTATGAACGGAATTTTTTTTCCATGAGTACGGAAGATCAGATCAAGGTTTTTACAGTGGCGGAAGCAGAAAAGTTGTTGCCTCGCTTGACCGTGTTCATTAAGCGTCTTCAGGCTATCCGCGGTGAGCTTCTAAAAATGGAAGTTGAAATTGATGCTCAAGAAATTGTGAGCGGTGGTCAGGCGACGCCGACGGTGGAGCGACAGGTTGAAATTTATAATCAGGCGGTGGCACAATTTTATGAAAGTGTCGATGAGATCCATGCGCTCGGGTGCTATCTCAAGGACGCAGACCTTGGCCTCATTGATTTTTACTGCTTGCGCGAAAGCAAGGTTGTCTATCTCTGCTGGAAGCTGGGAGAGCCTCATATTGGATACTGGCATGAGGTGGGCAACGGGTTCGGAGCCAGAGAGAGTCTTTGAACCCGCCTGCGGCGACTTTTCTGGTCGCCGAGGCGTAGTCCCTGCACATAACGCAGGGGCGGCGATTTTGGGTCGCGCGAGCCGATCAACCCTGTCGGACCGCCGTGCCAGAAAGTTGTTGAGACTTGCTTCCGCTGCCGCTATAATACCGGCTTAAATCAAGTCTTTCAAAGTAGTTACCGTGAGGAATCCGCTACGAAAGTATCGATTCTGCTTCGGCCTTGCTGCTTGCTTGTGAAAGTCTAAAAAAATGTGTGCGCGCCTTTACCAAGGCCGTACTCGTCAATGCGAGTACGCTAAGCTAAGACGCAAAATTTAAAGGAGGAACCTTCTTGTCTCAGCTGAACTTAAAACAATTGCTTGAAGCCGGAGTCCATTTCGGACATCAAACCCAGCGCTGGAATCCAAAAATGAAGAAATATATTTTTGGTGAGCGCAACGGGATTTATATTATCAATCTTGAACTGACGCTTGCCTGCTTGAAAACAGCGCTGGAGTTTATCAAGGGGGTGGCAGCGAAGGGCCAGAAAGTTTTGTTTGTGGGCACTAAGAAGCAGGCTCAAGCACAGGTCCTTGAAGCTGCCGATCAGTGTGGAATGCCCTACGTGAAAGATCGTTGGCTTGGCGGCATGCTCACAAATTTTAACACCGTTCGTAAATCGATCGACCGTCTCGATGCGATTGATCGCATGGAAAAAGACGGCAGTTTTGCCTACGTGACCAAAAAGGAAGTCGGCAGCCTACGCAAAGAGCGCGAAAAACTGGTTAAATACCTTACGGGAATCCGGAGCTTGAAAGATCTTCCCGGCGCCGTATTCGTGATTGATTCTAAAAAGGAAGAGATTGCGGTTCGTGAAGCGGTAAAACTTGGCATTCCCGTGGTGGCTGTTCTGGACACCAACTGTGACCCTTCTTTGGTGAACTATCCGGTTCCGGGAAATGATGATGCCATTCGAGCGATTAAACTATTTTGCAATGCAGTGGCCCAGGCCTCGCAAGAGGGGCGGGCGCTTTATGAGCAAAATCTCTCTGCGCAGAATGCGCCCGCTGATCCTGAATCTAAACCGGATGTTCTTGTGGCGGTTGAAGCTGCTTTGAGTGATGCACTAATCTCTCCGGAGGCCGAAGAGATTATTTTAGAATCGGAAGTGGCTCTTAAAAAAGCAGGGATTGGCGAAGAGGACGAAGAACGTTTGCTCAAGAGTGCTGAAGACGAGCGGAAAGCCAGTGCTGTGCGCAAGCCGGTTAAATCCTAAAACTTTTATTGAAGCGAGGAACCATGACTATGACCGTGAACGAAACCAATTTTAAAACAGATCTGATTAAGCTGCGTCAGATGACGGGGGCGGGTATCAGTGATTGTCATTCTGCGTTGAAGGAAGCGCTGGGCGATGTAAAGCTGGCGCAAGATATCATTCGCAAAAAAGGTTTAGATATCGCCAAGAAAAAGTCTGTCCGCGAAGCGAAAGAAGGGGCGCTAGTGAGTTACGTTCACGCTGGCTCCAAGTTAGGTGTTTTGGTCGAGATTAACTGCGAGAGTGATTTTGTGGCTCGCAATGAAATCTTCCAGGCATTTGCTAAAGATATTGCCATGCAAGTTGCGGCAGCGCATCCCCTTTATGTCCGTCCCGAAGAGATTCCTGCGGCCGATCTCGAAAAAGAAAAGAAGTTCTTCGACGAGGAGCTGGGGGGGAAACCGGAAGCCATTCGTGAGAAAATTTTGCAGGGAAAATTGGCAAAGCGTTTCGAAGAACTGTGTCTGTTGAATCAGAAGTTCATCAAAAATGACTCGGTGACTGTTCAAGATTATCTCAATGAAACGATTTCAAAACTGGGTGAAAATATTGTGATTCGCCGGTTTGTTCGCCTTGAAGTCGGAGGGGGCTGATTCAATGATAAAAAAGAAAGCGGCCTACAAACGTGTTTTGCTAAAGCTCTCGGGTGAAGCTCTTCAGGGGGATCTTGGGTATGGCATTGATCCCAAGGTGGCCGAGTCCGTGGCCCGGCAGATCCGAGAGGTGTACAAAATGGGTGTGGATGTTGCGTGCGTCATCGGTGGAGGGAATATTTTTAGAGGTTTGTCTGCATCCAAAATGGGTATGGACCGAGCTACGGCGGATTACATCGGGATGCTGGCTACGGTGATTAATGCACTGGTGATGCAAGAGGCATTAGAAAAGCTTGGCGTTGAGACGCGGGTGCAGTCGGCCATTGAGATTCGCGAACTTGCAGAACCCTACATTCGTCGGCGGGCGTTGCGACATCTTCAGAAGAAACGCGTGGTGATTTTTGCGGCAGGGACTGGAAGCCCTTTTTTCACTACGGATACAGCGGCGGCTCTGCGCGCCATTGAAATCGGCGCCGACGCCATTTTTAAAGCGACGAAAGTCGATGGTGTTTACACCAAGGATCCGATGAAATTCAAGGACGCGGTTCGGTTAAAGGAACTGACTTACCTTGAAGTGCTAAGTAAGCGTTTGCAAGTCATGGACGCGACTGCGATTTCTCTTTGTATGGACAATAATCTTCCGATTGTTGTGATGAATATGACCACCAAAGGGAATATCCGCCGGGTGATTCAAGGTGAGAATATTGGTACCTATATCGGTTCGCAAGATTGATAGGAGGTTTTATGATTCAGACGACAGATCTAAAGCAGGTGAGTGGTGAAGCCCAGAAGAAAATGACAAAAACGACTGAGGTAACGAGAAAAGAGTTCCAAAATATTCGTACCGGTCGGGCTTCTATCGCGTTGGTGGAGGGGATTGTGGTGGATTATTACAATACACCGACTCCGCTGAAAGGGCTTGGTAATATTTCAACACCGGATCCGAGAACCATTGCGATTACGCCATGGGACGTGACAGTTATTCCTGAAATTGAAAAGGCAATTTTAAAATCGGACCTCGGACTAACACCCATTAATGATGGAAAAATTTTGCGCATCAATATGCCGCCGCTGACGGAAGAACGGCGTGAAGAATTGACCAAAGTGATTCGACGGGTTGCCGAAGAGGGGCGAGTCGCGGTGCGGGCAGCTCGCCATGAAGCCATTGAACAGATTAAAAAGCTTGAAAAAACAAAATTGGTTGCTGAAGACGAATCTCATAGCTCTCAAAAAGAGATTCAAAAGATGACGGATAAATTTATTGCTGAGGTGGATTCTGCATTGAAGCAGAAAGAGTCAGAAATTCACTCGATCTAGGCCTCTGTGACATTGAAATTGTGGTCGAATTTGTCTCTGTGGGGGCAAATCATTCATTGCCCCGCTCATGTAAGAAAGATGCCATAAGTCGATGAATGTTCTTTTGATATTTTTAAAGTAGTTTGAGCCGCCCCCTGCGTTAAGGCATTTCTCAGCTAGGGCTTCGAAATAAACGCACGGGACAGGGCCAAAAAGTCGATAAATGTTCTTTTGATATTTTTAAAGTAGTTTGAGCCGCCCCCTGCGTTAAGGCATTTCTCAGCTAGGGCTTCGAAATAAACGCACGGGACA
>CAYMUZ010000258.1:0-4559 GCA_964393875.1 uncultured bacterium
GAATATTTACACCTCGTCACGGAGCCTTTTTCACCCGAAGGTTACTACGGGAAATGGTTTTCCGTTGCTATGGTCGGTGTTTGCGCGGTTTGGATTTTAGCGGCTTCGTTTCGATCGAAATCAAATGTCATAAATTAAATGTCAAAATGACATGTCAAAGATCAAATATTTGAGATTTGATCTGTCATTTTGACATTTGAGATTTGACATTTAATTTAAATAAGGGGTTCGATATGCCTAAGATTTTTTACGATAAAGATGCAGACATGAAGTTTTTAAAAGGCAAAACAGTCGCCATCGTCGGTTACGGAATTCAGGGGCGCGGTCAGGCCCTCAATTTGCGTGATTCTGGCGTTAGCGTTATTGTTGCTCAGCGCAAGGGCGGAAAGAACTATGACTTGGCGGTTGAAGACGGTTTTCAGCCCGTTTCTGCCGAAGAAGCCGCTCAGCAGGCGGATATCATTCAGGTTCTGACGCAGGATCATTTGCAGGGTGAAATTTATCAGCAGAGCATCGCGCCCTACATGAAGCCGGGCAAAGCTCTTCTTTTTTCTCCTGGTTTTAACATTAACTTTGGGTACATCAAACCTCCCAAAGACATTGACGTGTTCATGGTTGCCCCCAAAGGGCCGGGCGCTTTGGTGCGCACTCAATTTCTTGAGGGGGGTGGGGTCCCGTGCCTGGTGGCGATCCATCAAAATGCGAGCGGCCGCGCGTTGCAGCTTGCGCTTGCACACGCGAAGGCCATTGGCGGCACCCGTGCGGGCGTGATTGAAACTAATTTTCGCGAAGAAACCGAGACCGATCTTTTTGGGGAACAGTCGGTGCTGTGTGGAGGCTTGAGTGAGCTGATCCGCGCAGGTTACGACACGCTTGTGGAGGCCGGCTATGCGCCCGAGATGGCTTATTTTGAATGCCTGCACGAGGTGAAACTGATTACGGATGCCATTTTTGCCTCCGGAATTAGCGGTATGCACCGCCGTGTTTCGGATACAGCCGAGTACGGGGATTACACGCGCGGAACGCGGGTGATCGGAGAAAATGCGCGCAAGGAAATGAAAAAAATTTTGGCAGAAATTCAGTCTGGTGCGTTCGCCCGCGAGTGGATCGAGGAAAACCGTAAGGGGCGTCCGGATTACAATCGACTTCGAAAGGCCTGTGATGAGCATCCGATCGAAAAAGTTGGGGCTGAACTTCGCGGGATGATGCACTGGATATCTCAACCCGGCGAAAAACCGAAAGCCCAGGCGGCGCGCTAAAGTTTCTCCGAGAGTCATTGATAGGCGAAAAGGTTACGGGAGCTTGCGGGGCCGCCCGGCTGGCATTCTTTCGTAGCCTTTTTTTTGCTCAGACGAGGCCGTCAGGGTCTCGTGAGTACGCAAAAACGGTTGTCGTTTCGGCGTTAGGATCTCCGTCCCGTTGGGGGAATGAAAGGTGATTTGATGAAAACAAAAGCGCGTAAAATTTATATTTTTGATACGACGCTACGTGATGGAGAGCAGTCTCCCGGAGCTTCGCTGACACCGGATGAAAAACTGAAAATTGCTCAGCAGCTTGAGCGTCTTCAGGTTGACGTGATCGAAGCCGGTTTTCCGGCCTCTTCGCCGGGGGAAATCAAGGCAGTGTCGATGATTGCTGAAAATGTGCGCGGGCCCGAGATTTGTGCTCTTGCGCGCATGCTGTCCTACGACATTGATGCTTGCCGGCGAGCCCTGGAGACGGCGCGCAGGAAGCGACTGCATGTTTTTTTAGCGACGTCCCAGATTCATCGTCAGTACAAACTCAAAAAAGACAAACGCGAAATTCTCAAGATGGTGACGGAGAACATTCGCTCTGCGCGCAAGGATTTCAGCCGGATTGAGTTTTCTCCGGAAGATGCGTCGCGCACCGAGCCTCTGTTTTTGGCCCAAGTGGTTCAGGCGGCCGTCAGCGCCGGCGCAACATCGATCAATGTCCCCGATACCGTGGGGTATGCGGTGCCGGAAGAATTCGGAGATTTGATCCGTTTTTTAATTAAGAAATGTCCGGCTTTGGGGCGTGAAGTGATTTTATCGGTTCATTGTCACAATGATTTAGGATTGGCCGTCGCCAATTCGCTTGCGGCGGTGCTGGCCGGAGCGAACCAGGTGGAGTGCACGGTTAATGGCATCGGAGAACGCGCCGGAAATGCGTCACTGGAAGAGCTCGCCATGGCGATTGATACGCGCCGTGATTTCGTCAATTGTTACACGGATATCCGTTTGAGAGAAATCACCAAGGCCTCGCGCCTGGTATCGCATCTGACCGGAATGGTGGTTCAGCCCAACAAGGCGATTGTCGGACGCAATGCGTTCTCGCATGCCTCCGGGATTCACCAGGACGGCGTGCTCAAAAAACGGCAGACCTATGAAATTATTGACCCTAAAAGGGTGGGGCTTTCGGGCAATCAGCTGTTGCTTGGGAAATTGTCCGGCCAGCATGCTTTTAGTGCCCGTGCTCGCAAACTAGGTTTTAATTTGTCGAAGCAGGAGCTAGATGCAGCGTTTCGACGTTTCAAAGAACTGGCGGACAAAAAAAAATATGTTTTCGATGAGGATATCGAAGCGTTGATGCAGGAGGGATCCGGCCAGATTCCTGAAAGTTGGAAACTGATTCATTTATCGGTTCGGACGGACACCGGGCGCCCACCGCATGCCCGTGTGAAGTTAATCTTTAACGGAAAAAAGAAAGTGGCGTCTTCCTCCGGGGATGGCCCGATTGACGCTTGCTATAAAGCGCTTGAGAAGATCATCGACTCAGGCGCCAAGGTTACGCATTACGGTATTCAGTCGGTGACTGGCGGCAAGGACGCTCAGGGCGAGGTGGTGGTGAAACTGCTGGTGCAGGGGCGCGAAGTCACTGGGCGCGGCACCAACACGGACATTATCGTCGCGAGTGTGCATGCGTACCTGCATGCGAGCAATAAAATCTACGCGCATTTGGTCAGTCAGGAAAACCCGGGACCGGCACCGGTGTGAGCACGAAATCCGACTTCCAGGTTTACGGGATTTTTGGGCACCCCCTGGGGCACACGCTGTCGCCAGCCATGCAGGAAGCAGGTTTCAAAGCCATCGGCCGTAAAGCTTTTTATGGTGTTTTTGATCTTGAGCGGCTTCGTTTTGCCCGGCTGATGCGGCGGCTGCCGCACCTGGTATTAGACGGTTTTAATGTAACGGTGCCGTACAAAGAAGATGCGGCCCGTGTGTTTAAAGGGCGGGTAGAGCCCGAGGCTCGGGCGGTGGGAGCGGTCAATACGGTTTTTAAAAAACGTGGATGCTGGCGCGGCACGAATACCGATGTTGACGGATTTACCCGTGCGCTTGAAAAAGAAGGCCGTTATAAAATTCGGCGGACAAAGGCGCTTGTCATGGGCGCCGGCGGGGCTGCTCGTGCGGCCGTGTATGCGCTGGCTCGTCAAGGCGCTGCTCAGATTGTGATTGTGAATCGTCATGAGGCCAGAGGGATTGTGCTCGCAAGACAATTTTGCCGGCTTTTCCCGCAAGCTGGGATTGTGGCGGTCAAGCTGGATGAGGCGGCAGTGAAAGCGGCTTTGGTATCCGCAGATCTGGTGGTGAATGCTACGTCGGTGGGGCTTAAGGCGAGGGAGCCTTCGCTCATTCCCTTGTCGTGGATTCCTCGGGCACGAGGGGCGAAGAAAAAACTTTTTTTTGATCTAATCTACCGTCCGGCGGCGACACAGTTTCTTAAAAATGCACGAGACCGAGGGCATCGCACGCTTGGCGGTCTCACGATGCTTTTGTATCAGGGCATGCGAGCCTTTGAGCTGTGGACGGGCCGTTCCGCGCCCGAAGCAGTCATGAAGCGAGCGCTGCTGAAGGGACTCAGAGGCAAGGGGTTGTGATGGATTTTCTCATCGTCTTATTCGGTGCTGTGGCGGGCAGCTTTCTGAATGTTTGTATTCACCGGCTTCCGCGAGAAGAGTCGATTGCTTATCCGGGCTCGCACTGCCCGGAATGTCAGAAGCCAATTCAGTGGGTTGACAACATTCCGGTGCTCAGCTACCTGGTTTTAAAAGCACGTTGCCGTCAATGTAACCATAGGATTTCTCTGCGGTATCCCCTGGTTGAAATGGGGAGTGCGCTTGCATGGTTATTTTTATGGCATCGCGGCGGAATGCTCTTCTCGTATTCTTTTTTCGGGCCGGTTATTCTATTTTCACTGCTGCTTGCAGTCACCCTGACCGATCTCGAAACGGGGCTTATTCCGGATGTGTTCACGGCGACCGGTATGTTGTGCGGTGTTGTGTGGGCGTGTCTTGAACCTCACCGGTGGGGGCAGCCAGACCCGCTGCATGGCGCCGGCCGTGCGCTGCTGGGGCTTCTCTTTGGCGGTGGACTTCTGTGGGGGACCGGTTTTTTTGGGCGGTTGGTTTTTCGCAAAGAAAGCATGGGACTTGGCGACGTGAAACTGATGGCCATGCTTGGGGTTTTTTTAGGTCTCAAGAAAACGCTGCTGGTTTTTATGATGGCTCCGGTGTTGGCGCTGCCGGTGGCGCTCTATGCGCGAGCGGCTCACCAATC
>CAYMUZ010000259.1:0-11331 GCA_964393875.1 uncultured bacterium
ATCGCCCCGATCGGAATGGGACAACGCGGACTCATCGTAGCGCCTCCAGGATCGGGAAAAACAACCTTCCTCAAACACATTTGCCAGGCTGTGGCTAAAAGCGCTCCACAAATCAAACTTTATTGCCTGCTTATTGACGAGCGGCCGGAGGAAGTCACTGATTTTCGGCGAAATGTTCAAAATGCAGACGTGCATTGGTCCTCCTCTGACGAGACTTATGAGCACCATATCGACACCGCTGACCGGCTCATGCACCAGGCGTATCGCGAGGTCGGTTCAGGCGCCAATGTCATGATCGTCATTGATTCACTGACCCGCCTCTCGCGCGTGCACAATGCGGAAAACCGATCGAGCGGAAGAACGCTCTCAGGCGGCGTGGATGCCCGTGCACTCGAAATTCCACGACGTATTTTTGGTTCCGCTCGAAAGATTGAGAATGGCGGCTCGCTGACTATTTTGGCGACGATTCTAGTCGAAACCGGCAGCCGCATGGACGATGTGATCTTTGAGGAATTTAAAGGCACGGGCAATATGGAAATTTATTTATCTCGTGAAGTTTCAAATCGCCGTATTTATCCTGCCCTCGACATTGCCAAAAGCGGTACACGCAAAGAAGAGCGCCTGCTCGAGCCCGCCGAACTCGAACAGGTAAGACGTGCACGACAGGCGCTGGCCGCACTCGGCACTGTGGAGGCCGCCAAGGCGCTCATTGATACGCTGCAGAAATACCCGACCAACAAAGAACTGCTGGCCGCCATCGCCAGCCAGCCTCAATAGAGTAGTCGCCCATGCAAAAAATCAGTGTCACTGAGCATTCGCCTCTTCTAGCTTATCTTTTCCGACACGGCGCGCCCCTCACTAAAACAAAAATTAAACAGGTTCTGAAATACGGTGCCGTCCGGGTCAATCGCTGTGTCGTCACCGCATTCGATCATCCGCTCAAGCCCGGCGACACGGTTGAAATCATGGGCAAAAGAGCTGCTTCGACGGAGCTGCTCAAAACAAAAATGGATTTTACGATTGTCCATGAAGACAAAGACCTGATTGTCGTCGAAAAGTCAGCGGGGCTTTTGACCATGGGAACGGACCGAGACAAAGAAAAAACGTTGTATTTCAGACTGACCGAGTATCACAAATCTCGAAACCCGCTCGGCAAGGGGCGCATTTTTATCGTGCATCGTCTGGATCGCGACGCCTCAGGGTTACTGGTGTTTGCAAAATCTGAAAGTTCGAAACGTATTCTGCAAACAAACTGGAATGAGGCCACCAAAAAATATTACGCCATTACCGAAGGTTCCCCGGAAAGAAAAGAAGGGGCTATTAGCAGCTATCTTGAAGAAGACAAATTTAGACGCGTTTACAGTGTGCGGGAGCCTTCGCGCGAAGCCAAACTCTCTACCACTCATTACCGGGTCTTGCGGGAATCGGAAAGCTATGCGCTTTTAGACGTTCTGCTCGAGACAGGCCGTAAAAATCAGATCCGTGTACACCTTTTTGATCTTGGCTGCCCCATCACCGGCGATGCGAAATACGGCGCCCAAAGCGACCCCCTGCACCGCTTGGCGCTCCATGCCTATTCTCTCGCCTTTGCGCATCCCACCACCGGCGAGCCGCTGGTCTTTCAATCCAAATACCCTGACAGCTTCAAAAAGATTTTTGATTTCATCGATCGTTGAGCTCGGCAATTCCAAGAACCCCCATCTCGGCTGGGGGTCTTAATCAAAGGTTGAATTGAAGATCGTACAAGCGCTTATAGGTTCCCTCAGATTTCAGGAGAGCCTCGCCCGTCCCTTCCTGAATGATGAGGCCATTTTCCATAACAAGCACGCGGTCAGCGCTTTGGATGGTGGAAAGGCGGTGAGCAATGACGAAGACAGTGCGGCCCTGCATGGCATCCTCCAAAGCCTTTTGTACTTCGCGTTCGCTTTCGGTGTCCAGATGAGAGGTCGCTTCGTCAAAATAAGAATCTGCGGATTTTTTAAGAGCGCCCGCGCAATGGAAAGACGCTGGCGCTGTCCGCCTGAGAGTTTGAGACCGCGGTCGCCAAGCGGCGTGTTGTAGCCCTGCGGCAGAGCCTCAATGAAATGATCCGCATACGCTCCGCGTGCGGCCGCTTTCACCGCATCCAGGGAAGCTTCGGAATCACCATACGCAATATTTTCATGCACGGTCAGATTGAAAAGAACCGTTTCCTGATTCACAATGCCGATCAGATCACGCAAAGACTCAAGAGTCAAATCACGGATGTCTTTCCCGTTGATCAAAATAGCCCCGGCAGCTGCATCGTAGAAACGCGGCAGCATATTGACTAGCGTGGTCTTGCCCGAGCCGCTTAAGCCCACAAGCGCAATCACTTCACCTGATTTGACGTTCAACGAGACCTCATTCAAAACCTGTTTGCCTGTGTCATAAGAAAAGCAAACCTTCTCGTAGCGAATATCACGAACCGGTTCTTTAAAATTGAGCGCCCCGGGTCGGTTGACAATGGTCGGTTTGCTGTCAATGACTTCAAAAATGCGCGTCCCGGAAGCAATCGATTGCTGAATAGTGCTATTAACCTTACTCAGTTTTTTGAGAGGCTCGTAAAAAACAAACAGAGAAATGACAAAGGCACCAAAACGATCCGGCGGCAACTTATCGATGGCAAACCACACAGCGAGTGCCGCGCCTCCCGCGCCCATGACTTCAATGAGCGGCCGTTGAATCAGCGTCACGCGAATCGTTCTCTTAAAAAAATCAAAGACGTCTTTATTGATTTTATTGAATTCGGTAATCGCTTTAGATTCACGGTTGAAGGCCTTAACCACGTGGATGCCGGCCAAAGTCTCGCCGATAAATGCTGTGATGTCGGCTGAACGTTCCTGCATTTTCTTGGTCGTGCGCCGCAGATTTTTGCCTAAAAGCGTAATGGGGATGGCCACCAGCGGGAAAATAGCCAGGGCAAAAAAAGCATAATTTCCGCCCCAGAAAAAAACCATGGGCACGTTATATAAAATGACAAAGGGCTGTTTCACAAGGTCGCTCACCACATCTGTAATCGCGCCTTGAATAGCGCTGACATCATTGAGAATCCGGCTGATGTAATCGCCTGTCCGCCCTTTGGCATAAAAGTCATGCGACAAATGAACAAGGTGTGCGTACAGATCATCACGCACCTGCCGAATGGCACGCACCCCCACATTGGCCATCTGATACTGAGAGATATATTCGAAAAGACTGCGAAAGAAAAAAACAGTCACCATGATGGCGGGAATCCATGAGGAAGGAAAACGAATATCCTGATGGAACAGCCACTCCAGACGCGCAATTTTATGAATCACCACTTCGTGTCTGTTCTGCAAACCGTTGATGATGATGTAGAGCGTGGCTGAGACAAGTGCGGTAAAAAGAGCATACCCCTGCGAAGCGAGGGTGGCGATGATCAGCCGCCCGCGATGGGGCTTGATGTATTGAAGCAAGCGCTGGTAGATGTTCATAGGAGCGTGCACTCTACCATATCCGTTGACACCTCTCAAGGCTATTTGCTACGATGTTGCCCTACTTTTTTTTCATAATCACTTGAATTTAAAGGGGTTACACCATGCCCGTCAAAACGACCCAATCGATTAAAGACGCATAGCTTCGTGAACACTCGCAAAGTTAAAACCGCCGTTGTCGGTATCGGTTATCTCGGGAAAGAACATGCGCGCATCTATCGTGAGCTTGAATCATCAGAACTCGTGGGATTGGCTGACTCTGACAAGGCGCGGTCGGAAAAAGCGACCGAGCTGGGTGTTCCTTTTTTTAAAGATTACCGTGATCTGGCCGGCAAGGTCGAAGCCGTAAGCATCGCCACCCCTACCGTTACGCACCACTCTGTGGCAAAGTTCTTTCTGGAGCGGGGGGTGCACACACTGATTGAAAAACCCATTACGCTCGAGCTGGCGCAGGCCAACGAACTGATTGAGCTCGCCCGCGCAAAAAATCTGGCTTTGCAAGTCGGGCATCTCGAGCGTCATAATCCCGGCTTTCGCCGTGTGGAGGAAATCGCAAAAAATATCCGTTTCATGGAAATTCACCGGCTCGGCCCCTTCACGGGGCGCATCAATGATTGCGGCGTAGTGCTCGACCTCATGATTCATGATATTGACATTGTTCAGTCGCTGGTCAAAAGCCCGGTGGAATCGTTTGACGCCGTGGGCATCAATGTGCTAACACCCTACGAAGACATTGCCAATGTGCGCATCAAGTTCAAGAACGGGGCCGTCGCGGACATGACCGCCTCGCGCCTGACTCCTGAAAAACAACGTAAAATCCGTATCTTTCAGGAGGATGCCTACATCTCGCTTGATTACGATCAGCAGAAAGCTAAAATTTTCAGAAAGCAATTCTTTCAAATCGTCCAGGAAACAGTCGATATCGAACGGTCCGAGCCGCTCAAAGAAGAGCTTAAATTCTTTCTGGGCGGCATTACTTCTGGCCACAGTCTGGGACAACCGGATGAAGCCGCTCGCAACGCACTGGATCTGGCCATTCAAATCGTTCAAGCCATTCAAAAAAATCAAAAAGATTTTTCAAAATTCGTCTCCTGACTATGGCTTCGAAACTTTTCATCATTGCCTGCGAAGCCTCAGGCGATCATCACGGCGCCGAGCTCATTGATCACCTTAAGAAACTGCGGCCTGATCTTGAAGTGCGCGGGCTTGGCGGCCCCCATATGGCACGTTCAGGGGTTCATTTACTGCATGACATGACGACCCTGTCAGCTCTCGGATTCGGCGACGTCTTGCGCAAATACTTTTCTTACCGAAAAATTTTTTATGCTGCACTTGCCGAAGTCAATTCCTGGCAGCCCGATCTTGTCTGCGTCATTGATTCGCCGGCGTTCAATTTACGCTTTGCAAAAAAACTGTGCGCCCTGCCCCGCAAAGTTCCGCTGGCTTATTACATTTCACCGCAGCTCTGGGCCTGGGGCAGTCGGCGCATTCATACCGTCAAACGCACGGTAGATCACATGCTGGTCATTCTGCCGTTTGAAAAAGATCTGTATGACAAAGAAGGCATCCCCTGCACCTTTGTCGGACACCCCTTGCTTGATAAAATTTCGGACTCGACCGCCAAGTCAAAAGGTGAAATTCGTCGCGATCTCAAATTAAGTAACGGCCTCTTAATCGGACTGTTACCCGGCTCTCGATCGGCCGAGGTCCGCCGGATATTTCCCGTCATGGTGCGGGCAGCACAACGAATGGCTGAACGCTTTCCCACGGCGCGGTTTCTGGTGGGGCGCGCATCCGGCAAAGCACACGAGCTTTATGAACAGCCCCTGGCGGAGGCAGGACTAAACGTTTCTTTTTTTGACGAAGCTTTTTATGAACACGTCAGTGCGATGGATTTTGCTCTCGTCACCTCAGGCACGGCCACACTTGAAACCACGCTCTGCGGTACGCCTTTTTTTCTGCTCTATAAAACGGACTGGAGCACCCACCTGCTTGGCCAGTGGCTCATCCGGGTAAAATTTCTAGGGCTGACCAACCTGCTCCTCGGATGCGGCGTTGTCCCGGAATTTATCCAGCAAAACGCACGTGCCGATCGTATCGCCGAACAAGCAATCGATTTACTGGAAAGCCCTCAAAAAATGGCGGAAATGCGGGAAGAGTTCAAGCGAGTGCGGAAAATATTAGGCAGTTCAGGCGCATCTTTGCGCGCTGCCGAAAAAATCAACTCTTTGCTGACGCCGGCAAATGCTCAGTGACAAACTCAGGCATGATCAGCGACTCGTAGCCCTCTGGCAGCGGAATCGGAAACGTGAGGACATCGTAGAGCCCCGAAAGCGCGCGCCCCAAAGTGAACACCCCCCCGCGGCTTAATCCTGATAACCATGTCGGAAAGTATTCGTCTTTCCCCTTTTCCTTATGCAGTTCATGGCTAAGCTCAATAGGCGATAGAGCCATATTCACAAATCCCCGCTGAAGCTTGCGCCACGGAGTCCCTTTCGGCTCAAGTTCCACCGCTGCCAAACTCACCGGCTGCAAGCAGGTCAAAAGAAGTGTTCCACATAATAAGCCAGAAAAAAATATTTTCATGTCGTCTCCCGCCGGCCAATCATTGGCATGACTCACTCGTTGGCAACAATTTCGTACTTCTTGATTTTATACCCGAGAATCCGCTCTGTCACCCCAAGCATTTTAGCCGCTTTGCGTTGATTCCCTTGCACCCGTCCCATGACCTTCGCAATCATTCTTTTCTCCATCCCCTCCACAAGCTCTGTAAGATTGCAAGAATCTGATGGATCAAGCGGGGATGAAATATCTGGGGGATTAAATCCAGACAAAACCGGTGCGACTTTATTTCCAGGAATAGGCAGCAGCGATGCTGTGAGGGTATCTCCTTGGCACAGCACAATCGCACGTTCGACGGCATTCTGAAGCTCCCTCACATTGCCCGGCCAGCTATAGGTCATAAGATAATTCATCGCATCATCAGAAATGTAACTAACGTTTTTTTTGTGTTCCTGAGCAATTTTTTTAAGAAAAAAATTAACGAGAACGGGAATATCTTCCTTGCGTTCACGCAGCGGTGGCAGAAATAGCGGAACCACATTCAGCCGGTAATAAAGGTCGTCGCGAAAACGCCCTTCCCGAACCTCTTTTTCAAGATCTTTGTTTGTCGCGGTAATCAAACGAATGTTGACACGCAAGGTCGAAGTGCCGCCAATCCGCTCAAACTCTCGCTCCTGCAGCACGCGAAGCAATTTAATCTGGGTGCTCGCCGAAATATCACCAATCTCATCCAGAAAAAGAGTGCCTCCGTTGGCAAGTTCAAAACGCCCCGGTTTATTATGAGCCGCTCCGGTAAAGGCACCTTTTTCGTAGCCAAACAGTTCGCTTTCGAGCAAAGGCTCCGGCAGAGCCGCACACGACACTTTAATAAAAGGGCCGTCGGCACGCTCGCTGTGGTAATGAATGGCGTGCGCCACCAGTTCTTTGCCCGTGCCGCTTTCTCCGCGCAAAATCATGGTGGCGTTCGTTCGGCTGACCAGTTCAATGGTGGTATACACATCGGCCATACGTTTGCTCTCACCGATAATGTTGGCGGGATGAAACTGTTTTTTGAGCTCCTGTTTGAGAAGAGCGTTCTCGTCCACTAATTTTTTCTTTTCCGCCCGCACCATATGATGAATACGCACCGCTTGCACCACCATCGAAGAAATGATCGACAACAGACGGATGTCTTCTTCAAACGAAATGTCGTCTTGAAACAAACGGTCGACGCTGAGCGCGCCGACCGTTTTTTGATCAAGTTGAATCGGAACGCAAATAAAAGCGATGTTGCCCTTAGTAATATCTCCGCGCGACCGCGTACGATCGAGAAAAAGGGGTTCATTTCCGACATCGGGCACCACCATCGGTTTACCGGCAGCCACCACACGCCCCGTAATCCCTTCGCCCACCCGGTAACGCCCACGCTCAATCGCTTCCCTGTCAAGCCCATACCCAACCTCAATGAAGAGCTCATTGGTATCCGCGTCAAGCAGAGTCAATGTCCCCCGCTCCATCCCCATTCTCTCGTGCAGCACACGCATCACTTCATTCATGACCGCCTGCAAATCAAGCGTCGACCCCACCGCGCGTGAAATTTCATAGAGTGCGGTCAGCTCGCGGATTTCCCGCTGCAAGCCCTGCACAGACGGCACTTTAGTCATCGCTGAATTTTTTGTACTCACGCGATTCCTTTCATCCCAAAAACGACCATGTTATTTTTGTCCGCAATGCGGATGAACTCCGCTTGATCCATAATGATTGTTTTACCGGCCTCGAAAGCTAGCGCTTCCGCTCGCGCCTCAATTAAACTTTCCATTGTCTTCAATCCAATCGCAGGCACGTCAAAACGCATATCTTGGTTCGGCTTGGCCACTTTCACCACCACCACTCCGCCGGACCCGAGCGCCCCGCCGCGTTGAATGGCTGCATCCGTGCCTTCAATCGCCTCCACGGCCAGAACCGACTTCTTTTTAATCACCAACGTCTGACCGATATCCAGACCCGCTACGGCTTTTGCCATTTCAAATCCAAATTGGATATCTTCTAACATTTCCTTCGTCGGCTTTTTTTGACCAAGAGCCCCCTCTCCCGGAAGGGCACTACTCAGAAAAATTGTCGAGTCAAGCACCTGAATCCCTTCACGTCCGAGATAATCCGCAATGGCGCCCAACAGCGAGTCATCCTTAAAATCACGGATTTTCATCAACACTTTCAACATCTCAAAATCAGGTTGAACATTTCCACCAAAGAGCTTTACCTTTTCAATCTTCCCGGCCATCAACACCTGACTCACACCTTCTTTTTTGAAAAACCGAACCAGCTTTCCGATCTCCCCGAGTTTGACCCAGGAACAAACGTCCGCCAACGTTTCAATTTGCGTATCTGTCTCGCCCTGCAGCGCGCAAACCACCACGCGTTTACCCTGCCGCCGGGCTTCTTTCGCAGCCAGCAAAGGAAAGCGGCCATTACCCGCAATGAGTCCGACGGTTGCCGTGGCAGTCTCGGGCATGCTCGTGTACTCCTCCGGCATAATCATTTTCAGCAGATCAGAGCCCCGACCCCAAGCAGGTCTCTAGCCGCAGATCCCCCGTTCTGATTTTTTAAGGAAATCGATCAATTCGCTGAGGCAGGGACTCGCCGGCAATTCACTTTCCATGCGCTGCACGGCGGTCTTGGTGCTAAGGGAGGATTTGAATAAAATTTTAAATGCTTTCTTTAAAACAGCTTTTTCTTCATTAGGAAAACCGGCTCTTTCCATTCCTACAGAGTTAATCCCAAAAGCCCGCGCCGGGTGGCCGTCGACCATCATGTAGGCGGGAACGTCCTGAACTACCTTGGAGCATCCGCCGATCAAAGCCATTTTTCCGATTTTTACAAACTGGTGCACAGCACTCAATCCGCCGATAATGGCACTGTCCTCCACAATGACGTGTCCCGCAAGCGTCGCCTGATTGGCCAGCACCGCATTATTTTTAACAATACAGTCGTGAGCCACATGACTGTAGGCCATGAACAAATTATCACTACCGACTAAAGTCTCGGTGCCCTCTTTAGTGCCCGGGTTCATAGTCACGTATTCGCGAATGCGGTTGCGCTCACCTATCTTTAGATAGCTGATACCCCCATCGAACTTCTTATCCTGCGTCTGACTGCCAATCACCGCCCCGGTAAAAACCTCATTCTCCGCACCCAGGCTGGTGTGCCCCTCAATCACCACGTGCGCGCCGATGCGCGAACGGTCGCCAATTTTTACCGTGCCTTCGATGATACTAAAAGGCCCGATGACAACGCCTTCACCAAGATCCGCATCGGGATGCACAATCGCGGTCGAATGAATTTCTACCTGTCGACGACTGCGAACTTCACTTCCGCTTCGCATACAAGTTTATCCCCCACATAGGCGCGGCCCACACATTGTCCGGTACGCGCACGATGTTTGATTATTTCAACTTCCATCCTAAGCTCATCGCCCGGCATAACGGGGCTTCGGAACTTGACGGCATCAAGACTCATCAGATAGGCAATTTTATTGCGATTCTCAGGTTTGCCGAGCATCACCACTCCCCCCACTTGAGCCATGGCCTCCACAATCAACACGCCCGGCATGACTGGATGCCCCGGGAAATGCCCCTGGAAAAAATAGTCGTTGATGGTGACCTGCTTAAAACCTGTGGCACGCAAACCTGCCTCAAACTTTTCAATTCTGTCCACAAATAAAAAAGGGTAGCGGTGCGGCAGAACTTGTTGAATAACCTGAATTCCGAAAGACGACGGCAGCGGTACAGCCTTCTGATTTTCCTCCATAACGATTTTCCACACAAGTTCAAGGTTAAGCGCATGCCCACTGCGCACAGCCACGATGTGCCCACGTACGAATCCGGCCAGAAATAAATCTCCAAGCAAATCCATCATTTTGTGACGGCAGGCTTCATCTTCAAATCGCAGTTCATTTTCGAGCGGCAGGTTCTGCTCGAAGACTAGCGTATTTTTCAAATTCGCTCCCTTACCAAATCCCTGCGAAAGTAAATACTCCGCTTCTTTTTTGAGACAAAACGTGCGCGCAGGCGCTAATTCCCGCTCGAAGAGCTCCGGGACAATCGGCATGGACAGGTACTGATCCCGTAAGTCTTCGTGCTGATAACTAAGCGTATAGGATATGGAAAGATGAGGCGCGGGTAAAATCATGATGGACTGATCGCCCTGGTCGATAAAAACAGGGTGGGTGATTTCTACGTAGCGCCTTGGGGCATCCTGCTCCTGAAAACCAACCGACTGGAATGCCTGAACATATTCCGCGGCGCTCCCATCAAGCCCTGGAAGCTCGTCGCCCGAGACTTCTACAAGCGCGTTGTCAATACCAAGGCCGTGGAAAGCCGCCATCAGGTGCTCCACCGTGCGGATTAATCCAGGGCCTACCATCAGCGCCGTTTGGCGCATTTCGTCCTGCCGCACATTTTCGACAGTCGCACGAACTCTCAAACCGGCATCGAGATCTTTACGGCAAAACAGAATTCCGGAACCAGCCGGTGCGGGTAAAATAGCTACACGCACCGGCTGGCCGGTGTGAAGACCTTGTCCAACAAGAGCCACCTGGGCGCGCAATGTCCGTTGCTGCATGAACTAGCTCTTTTTCTTGCCCTTGGTGCTCGTGTAGTTCGTATTCAATTCGTCTAAAACTTCTTTGGTGATGTCATACTTGGCATCGTGATAAAGAAGCGCCCGTTCGTTGAAGACAAAGTTCACGCCCTTGCGCTTTCCGATCGACTGCACCACCCCATCAATATCCTGAAAAATCCCTTGAATGGCATCGCGGCGAACCTTCCCGAGCTGTTCTTTGGCGGCTTGATCAAACTCCTGCAGTTCACGGATTTTAGCATCAAGATTTTCTTGTTTTTTCGCTTTAGCATCCTCTTTCAAAAGGACCAGTTCATCTTTCAGCTGGCGAATCTCGCTGACCAACGCATCCCGATCCTGTTCTTTTTTCTTGCCGTCTTCCTGGAGCCCTTTGTCGTTATCCACCGTCTTTTGGTATTTATCGAAAACAGACGCCACATCCACAAAAGCAAACTCATCGGCGGCCAAAAGTGTTTTTGCATTGATTGCACCCATCGTAAACATCAGTGCAACTGTGATCAAAAAAGTCTTTTTCATTTTCAATTTTCCTCCATTAATCGGTTCCATGTTATTTTACTAATTCAAGAATTACCATACGCGCTCCGTCAGACTTTCTTGGCCCAAGATGAATAATTCTTGTGTAGCCACCGTTTTTAGTAGCAAACTTAGGAGCAATTTCTTCTATCAATTTTTTCAT
>CAYMUZ010000260.1:0-4196 GCA_964393875.1 uncultured bacterium
TGAACTCGCAGCCACGAGCGAATATTTTCACCGCACCACAACCGGGCCCGCGCCCACGCTCACCGAATTTGCAGAACCCGTTTCTGAAATCCGGTGGATTGCGAATGAAATCCTCTCCCGCAAATCAACGGGAGTCCCGCCAGATGAAATAGCGATCATCGTCCCGGATGATTTTTATCACTGGCGTCTGGCCGAAGAACTCGGACGCCGCAACATTCCCTTTCATCCCGAATGCCCGCGCTGGGTCACCAGTTTTTCGGACAAACCCCTGCACACCAAAGCGGCGCTGGATTTGTTCCAGACCGACCGCCGTGTCGCGCCGGCCCTGCTTGCCGAACAAACACTCGCGGAGTTTGAGCAACGCTGGGCTTTTGAAAGCAGTCTTCTTTTTGCAGTCCCCCCGCCCGACACCTGGAAGCACGAAGAATGGCGGCTGCTGCAATTGCCCAGACGGCCGCGCCAAAATGGCATTCGCCTTGTGAATCTTCTCGAAGCCGCCACTCTGGATCATCAGGTCGTGTTCGTTCCGGGTTACACGCAGGAGCGTTACGGCGCCCAGGCGAGCGAGCCCGCTTTTTTCATGCAGGAGATGAGCGCTGATCCCGTTTTTCGGGAACTGCTCGAAAGTCCCTCCTATCGCACCCGCAAGCTGCACTACGCTTTTGACCAGACTTTTTTCAGAACAAAAAATGCAGTGCATCTCACCTACGCCAGCCTTCATTTTAATGGACGCGAACAGGAACCAGCCCGTTTCATGGGTCTGGATTTATCCGTCAAACGCGGGCAGCTCACCCCCACACCCACGCCGGCTGTCCCCAAGCCGCTGTACGGCAAACGTCATCTCACTCATTTAAGTCTGAGCGAAATTGAAACCTATCTGCAATGCCCGTTCCGTTACTACGCCCGCTATCAATTAAAGTTGGGGGATTTAAAGGAGGAGTCTGAAGACATCCCTCCCAAGAACAAGGGCATTCTGGTGCACCGCATTCTGCAGCGGCTTTTAACGGAGCACGAACGCACTTATCTCGAAGCCATTGATTACGACGTCTACATTCGCCGTCTGGGTGAAATCGCGAGCGAGCTTGTGACCGAAGAAGTAAAAGCAGACCACCAGATTTCAAAAGTGCTTCCCGCGATACGCGACGCGTTTGTCACGCGTTTGAAAGCGACACTCACGCATATTCTCACCGAAGAAATCACCGCCATCCGGGAACATCGCAAAAAAACCCTGCCGCGGTATTTTGAATGGGCGTTCGGCAAAGGCAATGTACCGCCCCTTCGTATCAAGCAGGAGGGACACGAAATTTTCGTCACCGGCCGCATCGATCGCATCGATGTGAACGAAAACGAAAAAAGTTTTTCGGTGATTGATTACAAAACGGGTGCGGCAGATACGCCGGTCAAAAAAGGCGAGTCGCCTCAAATCCCGCTTTATCTCATGGCGGCCCAGACCTTGCTGTGCAAGGGATATCGGCCTTCGGCAGGTCTGTTGCTGGGACTTGGCGAAGTCACCCGCAAAGGTATCGTGCTCGAAGGCAGCGTCGACGAATCTTTTTTAGGAAAGCACTACCGCATCACCGACGGCGAATGGGAAGAAATCAAAAACAAGATTCAGACTCTGGTGCTTGAAGTCGCCAGGGGCATTCGGGCGAGCGACTTTAATCCCGCTCCCAAGGAAGGACAAAAAACCTGTCGCCACTGCGACTACCGGACCATCTGCCATTTTCAGGCCGGAGAAGAAACCGAAGAAGAAGCCGCTTCATAACCATGGAACTCACCCCCTCACAACAGGAAGCCGTCACCACTACCCACATTCCGGTGGCCGTCGTCGCCGGCGCGGGATCTGGCAAAACACGCGTCCTCATTGAACGTTACCGTCATCTGGTCAGCGATTTAGAAATCCCGCCCTCGCAAATTCTGGCGTTCACCTTCACCGAAAAAGCCGCCGGCGAAATGCGCGACCGCATCACGAGCGCCGGCTGGATGAAACCCGAGGACATGGCCACCACCTTTGTCGGCACCCTTCACGGCTTTTGCGCGCGTCTGCTGCGCCTGCACGGACCTTTGATCGGTCTGGATCCCGAATTCAAAATTATCGATGCCACCACGGCGCGACTCGAAAAACATATGCTGCGCAGCAAGGTGACCACCGAACTAGCGGGCCTGGGTGGAAGGCTTTCTGAGCCGGTAAAACTTTTTGGCTTCGGAACCGTCCTGCGCGTGCTGGGGGATTTAACCGAGGAGCCGACTCTGGCAACCCTTGCCTCCGCTGATCTAGTGGAACAGGCTTTGATTGAAGCCGCCCGTGAAATCGAATCCCGCTGGTTTGCCCGCAATCAGGGTCGCTGCCAGACTGATTTTGCGGGGCTAGAAACCCAGACACTCAAACTGATTGAGACGCATCCGCAGATCCGGCGCCGGCAAGCCGTCACCTACAAGCATCTTCTGGTGGATGAGTATCAGGATTTAAACCCGCTGCAGGTGCGGCTCATCCATCATCTTTATCAGCCGGGGATCAATCAGCTCTTTATCGTCGGCGATCCCAAACAATCCATTTACCGCTTTCGTCACGCAGATGCGGGCGTCTTTGCCAAAACGGTGGCCGGCATTGAGGCTCAAAATGGCCGCGTCATTTCTCTCAAAGAAACTTTTCGGATTCCCCCTGCCATCGGCGCGCCGGTTAATAAAGTCTTCGAAAAACTTTTTGAAGAAAACCAGTCCCAGACTTTTTTTACACCGCTGGTTCCTACGACACCGGGAGTGGAAGGCCAGTTTAAGATCATCTACTCCCCCAAAAATCTGAAAGCCAAAGCCGACACCCTGCGTGTGCTCGAAGCCCAGTGGATTGCCAAACACCTCACGCAAAAAAATCTGCAACCAGCCGAGCTCGATCGCACCGCCATTCTGTTTCGCTCCTCAAGTGCCATGCCCGCTTTTCGCGAGGCGCTGACGCGGGCCGGAATCCCTTGCCGCGTCGGCAAAAGCGAGAACCTGCTGCAAACACCCTCTGTGCGGGATTTGCTCCATCTGCTTTCGTACCTGTCGGGTGACAAGAGCCTGATCGTCCAGACGGGCATCCTGCGCGCCGTATTTTTTTCGTTCTCCGAAAACTTTGTGGATCATTATCTGACGGCCCGCGCTGAAAATTTTCTCGTCCCTCATACGCTCGACCTGTTTACAACCGCTGAAGATCGCTTCAAGTGGGACCGGCTCATTACTTTGATCGCCAAGTGGGAACATCTCAAAAATCTGCTCGATCCCCTGTCACTCTTTGAATCCATCGTCACCGACTTGAACTTGAATCCTCCCTCCACCGTCATCGGCGACGAAGCGGCCCTGCACACCCAGCAATGGCTGTATGTCCTGCGCGAAATTCAGACCTCCGAAAATCCGACGCTCGCCCGGCTGCACGAACTGTTTACCCAGGCTCTGGGTTTGGATCGGGGATTAGAAACTATTGTGCCGCGCACCGGCGAGGGCGCTGTGCACCTGATGACGATTCATTCTGCCAAGGGACTGGAGTTTGATCGCGTCTATCTGCCGCAAACCCATGCCGCCACGCGCCCGGACATTCTCGATTACCTGGTGGATACGGATAACGGCTTGGCACTGCGCAAACCCGATCCTGATATTCCCTACGGCCTCAAACCCAAACTGCTGGAACCGGCGCTTTATGAAAATCTGAAAATTCTGGAAAAACAAAAAGACCGCGAAGAAAAAAAACGGCTGCTCTATGTCGCCATGACACGCGCCAGACTGGAGCTATTGGTTTTTCTCAAAGAGCCCACCAAAAAAACACGCGGCACCGAGGGAGACAAATGGAACGACTGGCTCTGGAATTTATTGGAAGAAGAACGCGCCGGCGGGATTCAACTTACCGAATCCTCCAAAATCCCTCCCCTGTCTTTTTTAAATCTGGCCGACACGCTCGAAAGAAAATTTGAAATCGTCTCGCCCGAACCGGAGCCTGAGATTGTCGCATCCGCTGACGTCGTCTCCATCCGCAGCGGTAAACCGGTCACCGCCAAACCGACTTACACGGTGGCCGCGATCGAAACGTATCTGCGCTGCCAGAAGGAATATGAACTCAGCTACATCCACGGCATTCAGGCCACATCGTCAGAAAGAAAAGTGGAACCTCGCGCGCACACCGGCTCTCATGCTGGAATTAAAGCCCATCAATGGGGCAGCCTCGT
>CAYMUZ010000261.1:0-11702 GCA_964393875.1 uncultured bacterium
AAAATATCTTCTTTGCGGCTTGCGGCACTGGCCTGCGCCTGCAGTACATCGATTTTCGTCCGGTTCCCGATCTTAAGCCCCTTTTGGGCCACATGCAGAATTTCTAGCGCTTGGCGGTAGGCCGTCTTTCGCGCCACGAGAACTTCCCGGGCATGGACAATTTCCCAATACGCTGTTTGGGCTTCGGCAATACGCCCGATAATTTCATTCCGCAGCGTTTCGACCCCGATCTCATAACTCACAATAGAAATCTTGACCCGTTTGCGGTCCACCCAAAAATTCTTGAGCAGCGGCTGCGAAACACTCACGCTGTAATCGGAAGCATGAATGTGATCGGAAGCCCCGCTACGGTCGACACTTCCCGCCAAAGTGAGGGTTCCGCCCGTGAGGAATTCTTTCCCTACCGCAAGGCTATTCGTCACCGTATCCGTCACGGCACCCGATGTCCCCGCGTTCACCGGACTTCGTTCATGGGCGTATTCGGAACTCAGCGTCGTGTTAGGATCAAACACCGCTTTTTTTTTGTCAATGTCACGGCGGGTCGTGTCCAGATCAAGGTAGGAGATCTTGATGCTAATGTTTTGCGTCAGAACAAGTCGGGTGCATTCTGCCAACGGCAAACGCCATTTTTCGTCAGAACGCATCTTCGGTTCAAAAAGATTCATCCCAGCCAGCCTGTCTTCAATGCCGCTGATGTCCTCTTTGAGGATCTCATTGCGGACAATTCGATAGGCTTTGCCCATATCCTCGGCGAATATAGGCCGTGCACATAAGAACATGCCCAAGCTGATCCAGCTGATTTGCTTTTTAAAACGATTGTGAAAAATTGACGTAACTCCTTGCGAGTGAGAAGGTTCTATTGAGAATGCGTGCCTATTTATCGGCCAAAGTAGCTTGGGAGTTTACGCATCATAAAAAGACCGGTATCTCTTCTCTCGTGCCGCCGCCGCAGGAGCGGACGAACCACCGGTGCCGCAGCTCAAAGGTGCTGGCCGGGGGGGGGCAGAATAGGCTACATCCTTCACCCTCCTGTGACTTGCTTCGCAGGCACAGACGGTTCAGGGCGAAAATGAATGAATGACCCTCAAACTTTTCCGACAATTAAAATGGAGTTTTTTCCGCCAAAGCACTGAATCCCCATGGATTCAGTACTGCTCCTCGAGCGTCATGGAAACGCTCGTAGGCGCGGCGAAAATGAATGAATGACCCTCAAACTTTTCCGACAATTAAAATGGAGTTTTTTCCGCCAAAGCCAAAGGAGTTTTTCATGGCGATGCGGATGTTGGCCTTGCGAGCGGTATTGGGAACATAGTCTAGATCGCACTCGGGATCCGGCGTGCCATAGTTGATCGTGGGAGGAACCACGCCATGATCCATGGCGAGCAGCGTGGCAATCAGCTCCACACTTCCGGCGGCGCCGATCAAATGGCCGATCATCGATTTCGTCGAGCTGATAGGAATTTTTGCGGCCCGCTCCCCAAACACTTTTTTGATAATCATGGTCTCGGTCTTGTCATTGAGAGCCGTCGACGTACCATGCGCGTTGATGTAGTCGACTTGTTCAGGGGAAATACCTGCACTGGTCATCGCCATGCGCATCGCTCGGCAGGCTTGCGTCCCCTCGGGATCCGGCGCTGTCATGTGGTAAGCGTCGCAGGTCATGCCGTGTCCTAGAATCTCCGCATAAATGTGTGCGCCGCGCCTCTGGGCATGTTCATATTCTTCAAGCACCAACATTCCCGCACCCTCTCCGAGCACAAAGCCGTCTCGGTCCAGTGTAAACGGACGTGAGGCTGTTTCGGGCGACTCGTTGCGCGTCGACATTGCGCGAGCCACACAAAAGGCCGCTAGAATTCCAGGGAAAATAGAGGCTTCCGCACCCCCCATTAAAAGAAAATCGACGGTGCCGCGGCGAATGGCTTCAAAAGCATAGCCGCAGGCGTCAGAAGCAGAAGAGCATGCGGTCGCCAAAGAAAAGCTCGGTCCGGTAACCCCCAGCTCGATCGAAACGTTGCTGGCACAAGCATCCGGGAAAGAGGCCAGCGCGGTAAAAGGGTTAATACGCATGGGCCCTTTTTCCATCAAGGTCGTGTGCTGGTCAAGAATGTAGCCATGCCCGGCCATGGCGGTGCCGATGATCACACCGGTACGTTCGGGGTTCTGAACACTCAGATTAAGCTGTGCATCAGCCACTGCCATTTTTGAAGCGGCGACCGCAAGTTGTGACGTGCGATCCATCCGCTTCAAACGTTTTGGCAGAATATATTCGGAGGGGTTGAAAGTCTTGATCTCACCCGCAAACCGTGTGGCAAACTGGGTGGTATCAAAAGCTTCGATGAAGGAGATACCCGAACGGCCGCACTCAAGGGCATCCCAAAACTGCTGCTTGCCTATCCCTGCGGATGAAACAACTCCCACGCCAGTAATAACAACCCGGCGCTGGTCGCAGACTTTGGGTGCCACACGAGGCTCAGCGGGTACCCGGCACGGATGCCGAAACGCCTTTTAAGGTCAGCGCGATCTTACGAGCCTCATGGTCGACGCTAAGCACAGCCACATTCAGAGATTCCCCTGGCTGAACACCACCTTCCACTTTGGCGGCGGCTTCCGGCATCTCGGACACGTGAATCAGCCCTTCAAGTCCGTTATCAAGCTGGACAAAAAGTCCAAAATTGACAACCCTTGTCACTTTGCCCGTGAATTGAGCACCCGCAACAAGTTCACGGGTCAGATTCTTCCAGGGATCTTCAGAGAGCTGTTTCATGCCGAGAGAAATTTTCTGTTCACGTGCATCAATGGAAAGAATCATCACGTCCACTGAATCGCCCTTTTTCAGCACTTCGTTCGGCCGACTCACCTTGTGGAGCCACGACATATCGGAAACATGAACCAATCCATCAATTCCTGGCTCAAGCTCAACAAAAGCTCCATAGTCTGTCAAATTGCGCACCGTTCCCTGAGCACGATCACCCACACGGTATTTGCCTTCGACCACGGTCCACGGATTTTCCTGAATCTGCTTCATTCCCAGGGAAATCTTTTTGCCGTCCTTGTCAAAATTGAGCACAATCACATCCACGCGATCCCCCGTCTGTAAAAGCTCCGACGGATGATTGACGCGCTTGGTCCAGGAAAGTTCACTGATGTGTACAAGCCCTTCCACGCCCGGTTCCAATTCCACAAAGGCACCGTAGGGCAGCAGGTTCACAACCTTCCCGTTCACTCGCGTACCAATCGGATAGCGTTCGCTGGCGTTATTCCATGGATCGCTGCTCTTCTGTTTTAAACCAAGAGAAACCTTGCCACGCTCGCGGTCAATGCCAATCACGATCACTTCGAGCTCGTCACCAATTTTGGCCATCTCGGACGGGTGGGAAATGCGTCCCCAACTCATATCCGTAATGTGCAGCAACCCATCTAAATCACCGAGATCGACAAAGACGCCAAAGTCTGTGATATTCTTCGCACGCCCCTTGACGCTCGCACCGACTTCAAGCGTTTCTAGGCGTTTGTTGCGTGCTTGGCCTCGTTCCTGCTCAAGATAATCTTTACGGGAGACAACCACATTTTTGCGCTTGTGATTGATCTTCACAATCACCATCTTGGAAGTCATCCCTAAAAACTGATCCAGATTTTTCACAGGCTTCAGATCTACAAGCGACGCTGGCAAAAAAGCTTCCATGCCGAGATCGACCATGAATCCGCCGCGCACTTTCTTACTAATACGGCCTTCAACGATACTGCCTTCTTGTGCATTCGAAAGTAGATCGGTCCACGTTCTCTGCCGGTCCGCTTTGCGCTTCGAAATCATAACGGTGCCCGTGTCGTCGTTAAATCCCTCAAAGAACACGTTCACATCGAGCCCCACTTTAACTTCAGACGGATCCGGGAACTCTTCGATATTCAAGACTCCTTCGGACTTGTAATGAATGTCTATGATGACTTCCCGTCCCTGAACGGCAACCACTGTGCCGGGAACGACCTCACCCTCCTTAATATCGCGAAGTGAATTTTCGAAAAGTTCTTCAAACGTTGATTTCATGGCTTTAACAAGCCTCCTTGGATTTTTACTTTACCCGGAGAAAAGGATCTGCACAAAAAAACAGGCGCCTTTTCTGGCGGGCTGGGGATTATAGCACAAGAAATTAGACGGGAAAGCTAAATTTGAGCTCTGCGGCGAGCCGCTTTTTGCAGGATGTCGTGGAGCTCTCGAGAGTTAGCAAGCTTGAGCGCTCTGCGCAGTTCTGCGAGATGAACCTCGAGTTGAGTGAGCGCCTGCAATGTTTTGCTTGCATTTGCTTTAAGAATGGGTGTCCAAATGTCACCTGAACCAAGCGCGAGACGGGTCATGTCCTTAAAACCCGAGGCCGCGTGACGTACAGCCTTTTTCCCAACCGTCAGGGCGAGGCAAACTGCCACCAAATGCGGGAGATGACTGATTTCAGCAACAATGGCGTCATGGTCTTCAGCCGAGACCTCGACGACCCGGGGCATGATCTTTTTCCAGAACAGTTTTACGCGACCCTGAGATTCCTGTGTCGAGCGGCCGCTTGTGATTAAAAAAAGCTCACCCAAATCATAAAGGTGGGGGGTTGCCGATTGAATACCGCTGGCGTGCGAACCCGCCATGGGGTGGGCACTGACGTACTGAATGCGGCGCCATTTTTTAGCGAGCAGTTTTTTCAAAAAACCACCCTTCACACTTCCGACATCCGTCACGAGTGTGCCCGGCTGAGCGACCCGGTCAATCACTGCCAGCATGTTTTCAAAAGCGCTTACAGGCGTACACAAAACAATCAGGTCCGCTCGCGTAGCAGCACTCGCGAGATCGGGGTCCGCCTCATGAATCCATCCCTTTTTCAATGCAGTCTTAAGCGCGGCGGAATTACGACTCACGCCCGTCACGCGGCTGTGAGGGTGAGCACGGCGAATCGCAGCGGCGAGAGATCCGCCCATCAAGCCCAATCCTACAACCGTAATTTTTCGGATTTTCATAGGCTCAGATTTCCCGGCCCACGGCAAGGGCCACGGCTTTAAGCTGCTGCATGAGGTGATCGAATTGCGCAGGCAAAAGAGATTGAGCCCCATCGCTCCAGGCCTCTTCCGGATTGGGGTGAACTTCGATCATGATGCCATCCGCACCGGCGGCAACGGCAGCGCGTGCGATCGGCAGCACAAAATCACGCACTCCCGTCCCATGCGACGGATCCAGCAAAACAGGCAGATGAGTCTCTCTTTTAAGAACGGGGATAGCGTTGATATCCACGGTATTACGCGTGGCGGTTTCAAAGGTGCGGATGCCACGCTCGCACAACATCACTTTAAAATTTCCCTTCGAGAGCAAATACTCCGCAGAGAGAAGCAGTTCCTGAATGGTCGCGCTCAAACCACGCTTTAAAAGCACAGGGCGTTTAGCCAAGCCGCACTCCTTGAGCAGCTCAAAATTTTGCATGTTGCGGGCGCCAATTTGAAGCATGTCGGAATAGCTAGCGACAAGCTCAACGGTGCGAGTGTCCATCACTTCAGTCACCACCAACAGTCCGTGGTGATCCGCAGCTTCACGCAGCAGCTTCAGACCTTCTTCCCCCAACCCCTGAAAAGCATAGGGAGAGGTTCTGGGTTTAAAGGCGCCGCCGCGCAAAAAAGTGGCGCCCGCTTTTTTAACCGCCTCGGCCGCCTTCATCAACTGCTCCCGGCTTTCGACGGAACACGGCCCCGCCATCACCACAATTTTTTTTCCACCTACCTTGACGCCGCTCATGTCGAATTCGGTAGGCTCACTGCGAAACTGGCGGCTTGCCAACTTAAAAGGGCGCTGGATCTCAACCACATTCTCGACCCCCGGAAATGCGGCCAGCGGCCGAACACGAATTTTGTCTTCCTCCCCAATCACGCCGATCACCGTGCGTTCGACTCCGCGCGAAACCTGCGGCGTCAATCCAAGCTCTCTCACTTTTTCGCAAATATGATTAATTTCTTCTGGAGTCGCTCCGGCACGCATGATCACAATCATTTTATTTTCCCCTTCTTGACCGACGCGTTTGCTGCGTCCAAACACTTCGACAGCACGCGCAGACACAAACGGTTCTCACTCAATCGTCCGATCGTAATGCGAATCCAGGTGGGCAGGCCATAGGCCTTCATGGATCGAATAATCACACCGTGTCGCAGCATCTTTTCAAAAAGAGCCTGGCCATCCACAGCCACATGGACCAAAATAAAATTGGCCTCACTCGGCAGGCATTCGATCCCCATTTTATGAAACTCACGGTAAAAATAACGCCGACCTTCGTGGACCAACTGTTGGGTTTTCTTTAAAAAAGCATGATCTGACAAGGCGGCTTCTGCCGCGACTTGTGCAAAATGATTCACATTAAACGGCTGGCGGATTTTATGCAGATAACCGGCCACCTCCCTGCTAAAGGCGCCGTACCCGATACGAAAACCAGCCAAACCATAGGCTTTTGAAAAAGTGCGCAAAATCGCCACGTTGGGCCGGCCCTGCCGAACCAGGGCGAGGATATCCGGAAAATCCCGAGCCTCCACAAAATCGATATACGCCTCATCGAAACAAACCAACACGCTCTCAGGAACCTCTTTGAGAAAGGCTTTCACCTCGCGGGCGCCGACGTAGGTGCCCGTGGGATTGTTGGGATTGGCGATAAAAATAATACGCGTGCGCTTTGTGATGCGCTGCGCCATTTTCTTTAAGTCATAGCGCCAGTCCTTGAGCGGCACAGTCAGGTACCGGGCCCCCGTCACCTGCGATAAAATCGGATACACCAGAAAAGTCTGTTCCGACGACAGCACCTCATCCCCCTCAGATAGAAAACCACGGGCAAGCAATTCGATAATCTCATTAGAACCATTTCCCGCCACGATCTGCTCGGCCGGAATGTTCAGTCTGTGCGCCAATTTTTGAGTGAGATAGTAACAACCTCCGTCCGGATAAAGACTGGCTGAAGAAAGCTCGCGTCGCACCGCCGCAAGCGCCCTGGGCGACGATCCCAGGGGGTTTTCATTCGACGCCAACTTGATCACCTTGCGTAGCCCTAACTCTCGCTGCACTTCACTGATGGGTTTCCCGGGCTGGTAGGGATGAACGGCGGTAATCGCAGGTTTAAGCGGAAGCTTTTTCACGGGAGGGCATCAATCCCTTGAAATCATTGGGTAAGAACCAAGAATCTTGAGAAATTTGACCCGCGACTCCATGTGATCAAGCATCTTGCGGATTTTGGGCTGGGCGGCATGCCCTTCAAAATCGATGAAAAAATAATATTCCCATGCTTTTTTCTTGGAGGGCCGCGATTCAATCTTGGTCATGTTGATTTTGGCACGGCGGATAGGATCGAGCATTTCATAAAGCGCACCAACCTTGTCGCGTACGGAAACAAGAATCGAGGTCTTGTCCTTTTTTGTCGGGGGCGGCATCTGCCGCGAAACGACGATAAAACGCGTCACATTCTGAGCAAAATCTTGAATCCCCTCCGCCAGCACCGGCAGATTATAGAGCGTGGCGGCGAGTTTTGAAGCGATGGCCGCGGCGCCATCTTCGGTTTGGGCACGCTTGGCCGCCGCCGTCGTGCTTGAAGTATCAATCAGTTCCGCCCGCGGCAAATTGTTTTTGATCCAATTGCGGCACTGCCCAAAAACCTGTGGGTTGGAATACACCCGTTTGATATCTTTCATCACCGAGTTTGACATAAGGTGATGACTGATCTCAAAAAAAACTTCGGAGCAAATTTTGAGATCCGATTCAATCAGCATGTCGAGGGAATGGGTGACGCCGCCTTCGATGGAATTCTCGACGGGAACGACTCCGTAATCAGCCCGCTTCTGCTCGACTTCAGTAAAGACAGTGTGGATACTTGCCATCGGAAGGTACTGAAGACTCGCTCCAAATTTTGAAGTGGCGGCCAGATGAGTGTAGGTCGCTTCCGGGCCGAGGTAGGCAATGGTCACCGGCTTCTCAAGCGCGATCGATGCCGACATAATTTCGCGATAAATAGATTTCAACGCGTCTTTGGAAAGCGGTCCTTTGGCTTCCTGCTCAATCTTCTGATAAATCTGCATCTCACGTTCAGGCGCGTAAACCGCAGAGCCCGTCTCGGCTTTGAGCTGCCCCACTTCGAGAACAAAATTCGTGCGCTCATTCAAAAGACCGATGATCTTATGATCAAGCTCATCGATTTTTTTCCGCGTTTTTTCAAGATCCACTGCCCGGCTCCTCACGCTGCACACTCGCTTCATTTTCAACATCCGCAAGCACTTCGCCCGCAGATTCTTTCTGCGTCAAAACATCGCCTTCTGGCTGTTGCGAAACATTCTCGATTTCAAGCATGCGTGTTTGGCCGAGCAAATCTTCTTTACGCACAGAATTTTCCACAGTGGTTTTGATGTCTTCAATACTCGGCAGACTCTGCAGTGAGTTTAAACCAAAGTGTTCTAGAAATTTTTCCGTCGTGCCATACATGAAGGGGCGGCCGGGCACTTCTTTACGCCCTACAATTTTGATCAACCCGCGTTCCATCAGCGTCGTCATGACACCACTGGCATCCACCCCACGCAAATCTTCAATTTCAGCACGGGTGATGGGTTGTTTGTAGGCAAGAATCGCAAGCGTCTCAAGCGCCGATTGAGTGGCCTGGCGCGCTTTTTTCTGCAGTTCTACTTTTAAAATCCACGGCGCGTATTCCCTGCGCGTCACAATTTCATACCCCCCCGCAATCTCAACGATCTGAAAGCTGCGCCCCTGCGCATCGTACAAATCACGCAGACACAGCACCGTTTCTTCGATCTGTTTCGGAGTCATCGCTCTCAAAACTTTACGCATCTCCCCCACCATCAGAGGCTTGGACGCCGCAAAAAGCAGAGCTTCGACAATGGCCTGTGCCCGCGCCGGATCAAGCGCCTCATCGATGTTAATTTTCTGAACCTCAATCCGCTCATCACGTGTCGCTTCCGTGGATGCCAGCTGATCCTCAAGCTCTGTCTCAAGCTCGCGCCGCAGACTTTTCAGCTTATCCGCTTTTTCTTTGGCCTTTTGTTCATCTTTTTTAGATTTCATCCGTCTCACATGCCTCCTCGACTGCATTTTTAACGATCCCCCAAGAAAATCTTTGGGGGCTTAGAGCCTATCGAAATAGGCTCTTAAATTTTTTCAATGACGATATCTCCAAACGTTTCGTCTTGGCGCACCCGGGCAAACTTTGTCCGAACAATTTCAAGCACTGCCAGAAAAGTCGCAATCAGCTCATTGCGCGTCCAGCGCATTTTAAAAAGCTCGATAAAACGCACACGGCTGCGTGCAAAAAGAGCCGTCTTCACTTCAAGAATTTTCTCTTCAATCGTCACGATCTGCTCAAAAACCTCGTGCATCTCTTTTCGCCCTGAGCGCGTCAGCACATTTTGGAATGCCGTTAAAAGTTCAAACATATTGTTCGTAAATGCATCGACTTCCGGCTGCGCCGCTTCAAGATCTCCGAGATAAAAATCCGCAATCTGGCGTGAAAAAATTTTGCTGCGCTCTTCTTCGAGCATCCCCAGCGAGCGAGCCGCCTCCTTAAACGCCTGGTATTCGAGCAGCTTGCGCACGAGCTCTGAGCGCGGATCCAATCCGTCTTCATCCTCATCGTCCAGTTCATCCACCGGCAGAAGCATCTTGGACTTGATGTAAATCAAAGTCGCGGCAATCACTAAGAACTCACCGGCGACTTCAAGATCAAAGGTTTTGATCTCGGCCAGATACGCAAGGTACTGCCGCGTAATCTCGGCGATTTGAATGTCATAAATATCCATCTCGTTTTTTTTGATCAGATCCAGCAGCAAATCCAGCGGACCGTCATAAATGGGCAGTTTCACATGCCATGGAGTGACCGGTGGCATCGCAGACAAAAAACCAACGGCGGGTAGAGACTCGCTATTTTCAGTCACGGCTTCTCACTCCTACGGTTTCAAGCGCTTCCTGCAATGTCGCATTGGCCACGGCATTGGCTCTTTTGCTGCCTTCTTGAAGGATATCGCGCACAGTATCTTTTTGAGCACACCAGTTTTCACGCTGCTGACGGATGGGATCCAAAAACTCATTTAGCTTGGCCGCAGCTTCGCGTTTGCAGTCAACGCAGCCGCGCAGCGCTTCACGGCACTCGCTAGCAACCCTTTCAACTCCCTCGGAATTAAACTGGCGATGAAAATAAAAGACAGGACAAACTTCCGGAGTCCCTTTGTCTTCACGGCGTTTGCGGGCGGGATCTGTCACCATCGTCTTCATCTTTGTCACAACGTCTTCGGCCTTCTCATCCAGGTAAATACAGTTTCCAAAACTTTTACTCATCTTTCGTCCGTCAAGCCCGGGCACCCGCGGCGCCTGGGTAAGAATCGGCTGAGGTTCTGGAAAAATTTCTTTCCCATACAAATGGTGAAAGCGCCTCACAATTTCGCGCGCCAGTTCTAAATGCGGCAGTTGGTCTTCTCCCACCGGCACCTGAGTGGCTTTGTAAAGCAGAATGTCCGCGGTCTGAAGCACGGGATAGCCAAGAAAACCATGTGTGTTGAGATCTTTGCCCTTGAGATCTGCCAGCTGATCTTTGTAAGTCGGATTGCGTTCAAGCCATCCGAGCGGTGTAATCATGGATAAAAGCAATGCAAGCTCCGCATGTGCCGGCACATCGCTTTGCACAAAAATAGTACATTTTTCTGGCTCAAGCCCCGCGGCAAGATAGTCGACCACCACTTCCCCCACATTGGCGGCGATCGAAGTATTCGACTCATACTCCGTCGTCAGTGCATGCCAATCAGCGATCATAAAAAAAGATTCAGCCCCCTGAAGTTTTTTATAATTTTCAAGCGCGCCGAGCAGATTACCGAGATGCAGCTTTCCGGTAGGCCGCGTCCCGCTTAACACACGATGAGTCATTGAGTTAAATCAACTTTCTGAGTGGAATTTTTTGTATACTAACGGAAGGTTTCGAGGGTGTCAATAAACCCCGTATTCAACTACGCCTGCACCACTTCACGAACTTCAGGCACGGCTTCGCAGAGAATGCGTTCCACACCCGCTTTAAGCGTCGCCATGGAACTTGGGCACGTGGAACAGGCTCCCTGAAGATGCAAAGTGACCACCCCGTCTTGAAATCCATGAAAAGTAATATCTCCACCGTCACGCGCCACCGCGGGACGAATTTTCTCGTCCAGTACCTGGCAAATACGGCGTTCCACATCACTTTCTTCATTCCCGCCGCCTGGCTCCGCCGTTCGCATCACTGCCGCCTGCCCTGAAGCGAGATGAGCCTCAAGAATATCCATTACAGACGGAATAATCGACGCCCACGTCTCACTTTCAGTGCTGCGCGTCACGGTTAAAAAATCGTGGCCGATTAAAACCTCCGTCACATGCGGCACTGCGAGAACACGTTCCGCCAGCGGCGAGGATTCCACCGAACTTGTTTTGGTAAAAAAAGCACTGCCAGACTCAAGCAAGGCGCACGGCATATTAAATTTGAGAGAATTGGGATTCGGTGTAAATTCTGTTTCGATCGCCATAGTTACCTCGCGACTTTAGAGTACCGTTTGAAAAACGCATAAAAACTAATCACCGTCCAGGCTCCCTCAAGTAAAATTAAACCCGCCTGGCCGGTAGCTATCGAAGCCAAAAAAAGCAGCCCCCCGCCCAGCACATTTAAAATCAGATACGGATGGGCCGT
>CAYMUZ010000262.1:0-6629 GCA_964393875.1 uncultured bacterium
CTGATTTGGTAGTTGGAGATCGATTTAGGGGTAAAATTATGCCTGGTGCAATGCCCGGGGCCCATAAATTCGGCAATCCGTTTTTTTCTTTTCTCGGCAGACTCTTTTTTAATTCAAAAATTGGTGATTTTTATTGTGGGCTAAGGGGGTTTAGCAAGGAGGCTTGGGAGAAGCTCGATTTGCAAACCTCAGGTATGGAATATGCTATTGAAATGATTGCCAAGGCCTCTCTTTTGGGGATGAAGATAACCAGTGTCCCGATCACTCTTTTTAAGGATGGACGGGCGAGAAAGCCTCATTTAAAGACTTGGCGAGACGGTTGGCGGACGCTGCGATTTATGCTGCTATTTACTCCACAATGGTTGTTCTTTTTACCAGGAATAGTTCTATTTTTATTTGGAGGATTATTTTTCTCACTGTCTATTTTTTCGCTGAGAGTCTTTGGGATAAGATTTGACCTGCACACCTTGCTTGTTTCTTCGCTGCTGATAGTGGTGGGAATTCAAGTGATTCTTTTTGGATTGTTTTCTGAAGTTTTAGTTTCAAGATTTAATCTTATACCCAGCAGCAGAAAAACTCCCAAACGTCCCGGCCAACGGCGCTGTAGACTCAACTCATTTTTCAGCATTCAGAATTTGAGGAACGGTCACCGCTTGGGGAACCTTATTAAGCTGTACCTGTTTCAAATTCAATTCCGCATCCACGAAGCCCGGGGTAATCTCCATCGCCTGTCTGAAGCGCTTAAGCGCATCTTCTTCCTTGCCAAGCCACCAAAGCGCGCACCCCAGGTTATTCAGTACTTTTGAGGCAATGACCCCGCCGTAACTTCCGATCCCTTTTTCAAGTTCCAGCAAGTGTTTAAGCGCCTCCCGGTAATTGCGACTCCTCAGAAAAATACAGGTCAGATTAAACCGCGCCGGAAAATAATTGGGGTTGATCTCAAGCGCCTGCTGATAAAACTCGATCGCCCGCTCTGGTTCGTTTGTAAAAGCCAGCACATACGCCATCACCGAGGTCGAATAATCTGTGGGCTGGATTTGATAACCGCGCAAAGCTTCTTTCTGGGCTTCCGGTAAATCCGACCGCAAGATATTCACCATAGCCAATCCAGAGTGCCCGCGATAATCTTCGGGATTCTGCTGGAGGCCGCGAATAAAAAGATCGTGCGCCTGGTCAATGCGGCCATGGCGCAAATTGTCAAAAGCAGAGGACTGTGCACTTACGGCTTTATTTTCAGTGGCAAAACTGCCGATAGAACCCAGAGAATCAGCCACTCTTAATGCGTGTACCAGACAGCCTATTTTTTGTCCCGCCTGAACACCGTCGCCCAAATTGAAATAAATATAACTTTGCTCGAGTTCTGCCATGCCGACCCAGGCACGCTGTGCGGCTTCACTCGACAGATGTTCATCACACCCTTCCGCGGCGATTGTCCGGTAATGGTTAAGTGCTCCTTTGACATCCCCCTGCTGAAACCGAATGTCTGCAAGTTCCGCGATAGCACCCTTTTTCAAATTTTCGTCCAATCCAGACTCCCCCGCCAGCACCTCTAAGATTTGAGCACTGACATCGTATTGTCGCTCTAATTTATAAATCCATCCAAGATAAAAGCGCGCACGAGTGCGACGATCTGGCTGGCTTGAATTTTCCAGGGGTTTCAAGTAACTTTCAGCCTCCTGCAACTCGGCAGCGGCCAGCAGTTTTAACGCCAGGGTAAACTGAATTTCTTCGCGCCGCTCGCTTTCGGAGGCCTGCTTCAAAGCTTCCTTCAACGCGGCAATTTCATCAAACTGTATCCTAAGGGCTTCAATCCGGCGTTCAAGTGTTTGTGCAATCGTCACTTCGTCGCTCCCGGCAAATTCACGCTGGATAAATTTCAGCGTCTCCTGGGCATCATTCCATTTTTTCTGTTTGATATAAACGTTGGCAAGAGAGACCGCCACATAGCCGTTATCCACACCCGACGGGTTCCTCTCCAAATAGCGTTTGTAAAGACTCACCGCTCGTTCAAAATCATTTTTTTTCTCGCTCGTTTCAGCCTGACTCAAAAGCACCGCCGATGTGAGATCTCTCACCTGCACCTTAGAAACGGCCCCGGCACGCCTTTGCAAATACGTCTTAATCGACTGCAACGATTCCCCCATTCGCGCGAAAGATCCCGAAAGAGAATCTAAAATGCGCAAGGTCACAGATCGCTGTGAAGTTTTAGCTTTGCTGACTTCTGAAAGGTAAAACTTGTAGCGCGATTGAAAGTCCCCCTGTCCTTGTTCGCCGGCAGACCTGGACGCCATTTCCAAAAGCGCCAGGTTCTTGAAATCGAGATTTTGTCGGGAAGCTTCTTCAAACATAAGCGTCTGCATGAGATTTCGATAGACGTGCAGACTCGATTGCGACGAGAACGCCTGAGAGCGATCCGCCACACGGCCTGCCACTTGAAGGCTCTCCAACGAAAAATCAACGAGAAAGCGGGCGTAAAATGAAAAGACAACAGCCATCATGGCGACCACGCCTACAAAGACGGCGAGCCATCTCAGAATCAGTTTCACAGAATATCCTTTCCGTTAACTCCCGCTAGAATAACGACTTATCTCGTCTAAATCATAACTCAATTTTTCATTCTGCGTCAACGATTGGCACTTTTCAGGCGCAAAAGACTCTAGTTGATCCTTAAAGTGCTTTTTTGATCCATTTTAATACATTTCAGTACCTCCCAGCGACGGATTAACCCAGCCGATAGGCCTCGAAAAAGACTTATGATTTCATACTACTGATAATCTTAAGGTAACTTACGCCACAGGACAAATGAGAGATAAGCGTTTATACTTGTGCCATGCGCGTCGGCTCTCAAAATCAAAGAACTCTCTGGCTTCATCCCGACCGAAACGATACCGTCTGCGTCATCGATCAACGGCACTTGCCCCACTCCCTTGTCACCCTCGAGCTGCGAACGGTAGAAAACGCTTATCATGCGATCCGCGACATGGCGGTCCGGGGGGCGCCCCTGATCGGCGTGACCGCCGCCTATGGAATGTATCTTGCCACGCTTGAGGCATCCGGCTTTCCCCATTTTGATCAGGCGATGCAGACCGCGGCAAAAAAACTGATTTCCGCCAGACCCACCGCCGTAAACCTTTCCTGGGCGGTAGAAGCCCAGCTTGCGGCCATGCAAAAAGTTGAAACCGTGGAAGAAAAAGGACAGGTCGCTTTTGAAAATGCCGCGCGGCTGGCTGAAGAAGACATTGACACCTGCCGAAAAATCGGCCAATTCGGCCTTCCTCTCATCGCCAGCCTTGCGAAAAAAAATCTGGGAAGGCCGGTGCAAATTCTGACGCACTGCAATGCGGGATGGCTGGCGTGTATTGATTGGGGCACCGCCACGTCCCCGATCTATCAGGCCTTTGACGCCAGCATCTCCATTCACGTGTGGGTAGATGAAACACGGCCGCGCAATCAAGGCGCCTCGCTCACCGCCTGGGAGCTGGGCCGCCACGGCGTGCCCTACACCCTGATCACAGATAACGCGGGCGGTCATTTGATGCAGCACGGCAAAGTGGATCTGGTAATCACCGGCACCGACCGCACAACCCGCACCGGCGATGTGGCCAACAAAATTGGAACTTATCTCAAAGCGCTCGCAGCTCAAGACAACGAAATTCCTTTTTACGCGGCGGTTCCTTCCTCCAGTATCGATTGGAAGCTCTCTTCCGCGCTGCAGCAAATCCCCATCGAAGAACGCAATGCGGATGAAGTCCGGTACATGACAGGATTGAACTCCGCCGGGAAAACAGAGCGCATTTTAATCGCACCACAGGATGCCCGCATTTCCAATTATGGGTTTGACGTCACCCCCGCACGGCTTGTCACCGGATTAATCACCGAGCGCGGCATCTGCCCGGCCAGTGAAGACGGTTTGCTCAAACTTTTTCCGGAGCATCTGTGAGAGATGAAGGCGTCATCAAATTTGAATGCTGCTGGGACAAAGCGCCGCCGCTCCCCGCAGCGGATCTCGAATCCCTCATTCAAACTCGCAATGAACTTTTCATGCGGCGCCTCATCGGGGTTTACCCCGACGGGATTGGCTACGGCAATCTGAGTGTGCACCGCCGGCCTGTCCCCGGCTTCATCATCTCCGGCACGCAAACCGGGCATCTCGCCACGCTTCGAGCTGAACATTTTACGCGGGTCACGACTTATAATGTTGCGGAGAACCGCGTGGAATGCCGCGGCCCGCTGAAAGCCTCTTCCGAATCTCTGACACACGCTATGATTTACGAAACCCTTCCGGAAGTGGCCGCAGTGATTCACGTCCACTCCCGGGCCTTGTGGGAGAAACTGATGAACCACGTCCCTACGACCTCCGCCGCGGTCCCTTACGGTACGCCGCAGATGGCTAAGGAAATCAAACGGCTTGCCGCCAAAACACCGTTGAGGGAAAGGGGACTGTTAGTGATGGCGGGACACGAAGACGGCATAATCACGATGGGAAAAGACCTCGCGGCCGCGCGAAAAATTCTTTTTGAACACCTCTAACCCGCATTTCTCTGTGCATCAAGCTCATGCGAAATAGGTCGTTAATTACCCAACCTATGACTGTTCAAAACGTTACAGATAAAGTTGCCAGCACCCAAACAACGCTTTTTCGGCGAATTCTCGTCCGCTTGACGATCCCGCTGCTTTTTTTGGCTTTTATGTTCACCATGATCCAACTGACAAACCGCATCCAAATTTTAAACGAACTCTACAAAGTAGAAAGTCAAATTACCTTTGAAACCATTCAAAGACAACTGACTCAGATAGTTCAAACCAACCCACCTCGAAGCGAAATTGAAATTTTAAAAGATAAGCTTGAATCAGCGACACGCCGCACCTCCGGTAAAAAAATTCAAATTCAAATTTATGATGTTCTTGCGCGGGCCCCGCTTTTTGGCGATGGGCTAGATTGGCAGCCGGTGGATTCGGAAACAGCCGAACAAAGTCTTGAGGCCAAACGCAAGGGAGATCCTTATGTCCTGCAAGTGGATAAAAAGGGCAAGCAGCTGCTGGCCTTTATGCCGTTGCAGCTGCTCACCGAAACAAGCCAAATTCTCGTCGGCCGCATCAGCTTTCCGCTCACTCCGATTGAAGATGCCCTGCGCGATTCACGCTGGAGCTTATTCATCACTATTTTTGTCATTCTTCTCACGGGAACTTTCATCGGGCGCAGCCTCGCTAAGGCGATTATTCTGCCGATTCGCGAGCTCAGTAAAGCCGCAGAAGATATCATGCGAGGTCATTTGGGAAAACGTGTGACAATTGCCACCGGTGACGAGATTGAGGGGCTGGCAAACACGTTTAATCACATGAGCGAATCTTTAATGCGGATGAAGCAGCAGGCCGCAGACGCCAATCCGTTGACCGGCCTTCCCGGCAACCAGGAAATTTTTAACGAGCTTAAGCGGCGCATTCACGAAAAACAGAAGTTTGTTCTTTTCCACACCGATCTCGATCGCTTCAAAGCCTACAACGATTATTACGGCTTGGCCAAAGGAGACGAGGTGATCAAACAAACCGCAGAGTTATTGAAAGACGCGCTGCGTCAAAAGGGAAGCCGCGCAGACTTCGTCGGGCATCAGGGCGGTGACGATTTCATTCTAGTCTGTAACCCGCGCCAGGCTGTCGCCATTGCCGAATACGTTGTCACCCATTTTGCCCTGCGCATCGTTAAAGTTTTTTGCTCCAAAGAAGACTATGAGCGCGGCTACATGGTAGCCATTGATCGCCGGGCAGAACTTGCTGGTGACATCGGCAAGGCCGCCAAGATTCCCCTCATGGCTATCTCCCTAGCCGGCATCTCAAACGCCAAAAGTGATTTCGCCGATTACTTCGATTGTTTGGGCCGAGCCGTCAAAGTCAAAAGCGACGTCAAGAAAATCTCAGGCAGCTGCTACTTGATCGAGGAATAAAATTTTCCCCATGGAAAACGCCTTCAGGTTACACCGAAAAACCTTTCTTCTTTCATGGACTTTCTTCGCACTTCTGGTGGGCATCGGTATTTTTTGGATATGGCTTTTCACCCGGCTCCCGCTCGATGACGCCTATATCTACGTCCGCTATGCAGAAAATTTCGCCAAAGGCTATGGCCCCGTTTTCAATGTCGCTGAGCACGTGGAGGGCTATAGCGGGTTCAGTTGGTTCATGCTCCTTGCGGCCGGTGCTTTTTTAGGCTGGC
The DNA here is from genome assembly GCA_964393875.1 of uncultured bacterium. Classification (GTDB taxonomy): domain Bacteria; phylum Omnitrophota; class Omnitrophia; order Omnitrophales; family Aquincolibacteriaceae; genus JAHFHB01. Next base: position 6,209 of record CAYMUZ010000262.1, read on the forward strand.
CGACGGACTTATTCGCTCAAATCCTCAGCATCGCTTCTTATTTTCTAATTCTTTTCGCCCTTTTCTTCTACGGCTTGCGGCGAGAACAGAGTTCCCTAAAAAGCCTTCTTTATCCCGCTCTATATATCGCCTCGACTGCTTGTGCACTCTGGGCCGGCCTTGCCATTGAAATGCTTTTTTACAGTCTCTGTATTCTCCTGAGCCTCCTAGCCTATCTGTATCTAGACCAGCTGCGGTGGCAGCGGATCTTTACGGGGCTCCTGGGATGCCTTGCGGGGCTCAGCCGGCCCGAAGGAATTTTGGTCTACGCCTATATCCTAGTGTTTGAGACCTTGCGCCAAATTGTGACGAGGCGAAAAATCGATTGGAACCGGCTCGCCGAATATTCTTTGGGAATGCTTCTCTTCGGCTTTTTTATTTT
>CAYMUZ010000263.1:0-13499 GCA_964393875.1 uncultured bacterium
GTTGAACGGGCAGATTTCTGCCCAACAGCTTAGAGAGTGGACCGCGCATCAGATCCATACGGTGTTTGATTTAGCCAGTTTTGAAGGGGCTTTTATTGCCGCACTTCGCTATTCCCAAGATCCGAACCGGACGGAGGCGCCAGTGCGCGTGGTTACAGCGGCAGACGCCATCGATTTAGGCCTGCTGGGTCAGTTTTTTAGGGTCTATACCATCGTTTCTCAGGCTGCTTAGAGAAATTGCCTCACCTGGGGCCGTATGTTATGATGCGCCCTCTATGACGAATCATTACGCCGCTTTTCCCGGCATGGACGACATCCTTCCCGGAGATTCTGAAAAATGGCAATGGCTGGAAGAAAAGACCCGGTCTTTTTTTGCAAGCCGTGCCTTTCGCGAAATCCGCACCCCGATTCTAGAGCCCACCGAGCTTTTTGGCCGTTCCATTGGTGAATCCACCGATATCGTTCATAAGGAAATGTACACTTTTAAGGACCGCGGGGAACGCAGTATGACCTTGCGCCCGGAAATGACGGCGTCTGTGGCCCGGGCAGTGGTTCAGCACGGCCTGCTCAAAACGAATAAGGACCTCCTTCTTTATTACACCGGGCCGATGTTCCGGGCCGAACGGCCGCAGGCAGGCCGTAAGCGTCAGTTTCATCAAATCGGCGCTGAACTGATTAACTTCACGAGCGAAGGAGACCCCTATCGCGCAGACTGGGTGATCCTAAAGACCCTGGCTGACTTTTTAGATTATCTCAAGGTGAAGAACGTTAAGTTTCGGTTGAATGATTTGACCCTGATCAACGGTGCTCAGGCGGACAGCATTCGGGCAAAATTGCGTGATTATTTTGAGGGGCATAAAGCACAATTGGATCCCGATTCAGTTTTCCGGCTGGATAAAAACGTTTTGCGCATTTTCGACAGCAAGATTCCAGAAACTCGCACGGTTATTCAAGAGGTTCCATGGGACGAAATCGCGCCATTTAGCAAAGTATTTTCTGATTTCGTTAGCCGACTCAAAGCACTTACGCGGAATGTTACCTTTGAAATGGACCGCACCCTGGTGCGCGGGTTGGATTATTACACAGGAGTCGTTTTTGAAGCCGCGTCCAGTTTCCTGGGTGCTCAGGATGCGCTTGCGGGCGGCGGCCGCTATGACCGCTTGTATGGCGAACTGGGGTCCAGTGAAACACCCTGCACCGGTTTTAGTATTGGGATGGAACGCCTTCTCATGGTTTTAGAAAAGAACGAGCCGACGATTACCCAACAGCTCAGCGCCAAGAAAATTTATTTTGTTCCGCTTGTTAATGAAGCCGCTGATTTTGATGCCGTTAGAAATACAGCCTTACGTCTTCAAGAATTAGGTTTTAATACATGGCTGCCCTCTGAAACCGGCAACTCGAGTCTGGGGGAACATTTAAAGCGCGCGAGCAAGTTGGGCGCGGCGTTTGCGGTGATTCGCGGTGAGGATGAACTCAAAAAAGGGGGCTGGACCCTTAAAAATCTTAACACGCGTGATCAGTTCTTTGCCTGTTCGGAAAACGAATTACTTTCAATGCTGATGCTTAAAACCGAGGAGTTGAAATTGCCATGATGCGTACTGCGACATGCGGCGAATTGACGAGCCGCAATTTGAATCAAACAGTGACATTAGCCGGATGGGTCAATACGCGCCGTGATCACGGAAATTTAATCTTTGTGGATTTGCGCGACCGCTGGGGCATCACCCAAATTGTTTTTAGTTCGGATAAGGATGGCGCTCTCCACCATAAAGCTGAAGACTTGCGCTCCGAAGTAGTCATTAAAATCACAGGGGTTGTGAATCAGCGCCCGGCGGGCACCGAGAACAAAAAAATTCCAACCGGGGAAATTGATGTGTCGGTTGATCGCCTTGAGATTCTTAACACTTGTCCGACACCGCCCTTTGAAATAGGCGATACTGGGGTGAATGAAGAGTTACGCCTGACTTACCGCTATCTTGATTTGCGCCGGCGTGACATGGTCGAAGGATTGACCGCACGCTACGAGATTTCCAAGGCCGCGCGTGATTATCTGGACCGTAACGGGTTCATCGAGGTAGAGACGCCGTATCTGACACGCAGCACTCCCGAGGGGGCACGCGACTTTCTTGTGCCGTCCCGCTTGAACCAGGGTACCTTTTACGCTTTGCCGCAGTCGCCGCAGTTATTCAAACAGCTTTTGATGGTGGCTGGTTACGATCGCTATTTTCAGCTTGCGCGCTGTTTTCGCGACGAAGACCTGCGTTCTGACCGCCAGCCGGAGCATACGCAGATCGATCTCGAAATGTCTTTTGTGGATGAGAACGATGTCATGGGCCTGGTCGAAGGGCTTGTGACCGAAGTGATCGAAAAAATCAAAGGGAAGAAAATTCCGATTCCGCTGCGTCGTATGCCCTATGCAGAAGCCATGAACCGTTATGGCAGTGATAAACCCGACCTGCGTTTCGGCATGGAGCTTCATGACCTGAGTTCTATTTTTGAAGGCTGTGGATTCAAGATTTTTAATGAGGTCATTCAATCCGGTGGGCGCATTCGCGGCCTGGTCTTCACGCCTCCGGCCGGAGTTGAGTTTTCACGCAAGAACTTTGATGACCTTACCGAGTGGCTTAAAAATTATGGGGCCAAAGGCCTTGCGTGGATGAAAGTCAAAGGTTCGCAGGAGCTTGATTCTCCGATTGCCAAGTTCTTTGACAAGGAACGCCTCGGACGCGTGATTACAACTGTGGGTGCCAAGCCCGGCGACATTCTATTCATGGTGGCGAGCGATCTGACCGTCTCTGCCGTGGCTCTTGGGGCCTTGCGCTGTAAGTTGGCCGGGGATTACAAGCTGATCAATGAAGAAGCCATCGAACTTTTCTGGGTGGTTGATTTTCCGTTGTTTGAGTGGAATGCAGAGGATAAAAGGTTTCAGGCCTTGCACCATCCGTTTACGGCACCCCGAGATGTAGATTTGCTCAAGCTGGAGTCTAACCCCGCAGAAGTCAGTGCCAAAGCCTATGACCTGGTCTTAAACGGCACAGAAATCGGCGGCGGAAGTATTCGTATTCATGATGCCGTGACGCAGCAAAAAGTTTTTAATGTGCTGCAGATCTCTCCGGAGGAAGCCCAAAACAAATTTGGCTTTCTGCTCAAAGCGTTGAGTTATGGGGCACCTCCGCACGGCGGCCTGGCGATCGGGCTCGACCGTTTAACGGCCCTGTTGCTGAAACGCGATTCGATTCGCGATGTGATTGCGTTTCCAAAAACTCAGAAGGGGTCGTGCCTGATGACCGAGGCCCCCTCCACAGTGGATGGCAAGCAGTTGAAGGAATTGGGAGTAAAGTTGGAAGTTCGAAGTTAGAAGTTTGAAGGGGAATTTAAAATAATTGAAAGGCGGCAGAGAGATGGAAAATGGATGGAATATTTGTGGCAAAGGGTGCGAATTTTTTTCTTCCAACTTCCAACTTCTGACTTTAAACTAATTTATGGATAAAATCCTCAAACTTGATTCCAACGAAGAAGCCATTGCACTCTACGGAAGTCTAGATGAAAATCTCCGCTTTGCTGAAAAGGAGTATCACGTTCGTATTGCTGCGCAAAACCATGAACTGCGCATCTCCGGAGAAAAGAAAAAGGTGGAGGCCGCGTACGCGTTTTTTTTGGATCGCTTAAGAGATCTGCGGCAAGGCAGTAAGCCAGAGGTCGCTGTGCCCGTGGTTCCTGAAGAGATTGAGTTTGAGGGGCACGTGCGCTTCTTTCATCGCGGCAAAGTGATACGGGCGCGCAGCCGCAACCAGGAAACCTACCTTGCGGCCATCCAGGCCAAAGACATCGTTGTGGGCATCGGACCTGCCGGCACGGGGAAGACGTATCTGGCGATGGCGGCTGCGATTGATCACCTGCGGAGGCAGATGGTCTCACGCATTGTTCTGACCCGCCCGGCCGTGGAAGCCGGCGAGAGTCTCGGGTTTTTGCCGGGCGATTTGCAGGCTAAGGTGAACCCTTATTTGCGCCCGCTCTACGATGCCCTTTTCGACATGATGGAATTTGACGAAGCCACCCGCTGTTTTGAACGCAACATTATTGAAGTGGCTCCGCTGGCTTACATGCGCGGCCGCACTCTCGCAGACGCGTTCGTCATTCTTGATGAAGCACAGAACTGCACACATTCTCAGATGAAAATGTTTTTGACGCGGCTTGGGCAGGCCTCTCGCTGTGTGATTACGGGAGATGTGACGCAGATTGATCTTCCGTCCGGAAAACGTTCCGGACTTGTCGAAATTCAAGACATTTTGGCCCATGTGAAAGGGATTGAGTTTGTCTCTCTGAGAGAGGTTGACGTGGTTCGCCATCCGCTCGTTCGCGAAATCATCAAAGCTTATGACCGCTTCGAACACCGCAAAGGCTGATTCTTTCACTCTGCAGCGTGAGAAAACTGCCAGGCGCCGGGCCTGGTTTTTTCGCGTCCTCATTTTTATTTTCTCTGCAATTATTTCCACCGCCATTTTGGTATGTGAGAGGCGCTCTGGTTTTGACGCCGATGAGTACACGGTGGGAGAACCCGCGCCGCGCAGCTTGTTTGCGCCTGTGGCGGTGACCTACGAAAACAGTGCCCAGACAGCACTGCTCAGACAAAAAGCGGCTGGGGAGGTACCGGTTGTTTTCTTTATCCAGCATGAAAAAGACAAAGAAGTTCGGGACCGGCTCGAGTCTTTTTTAACTGTTTTTGAACGAGCCAAGATTACGCAGGCGGCGGGGCAGGATCCTGCCCCGATTCTGACACAGCTGCCTTTCTTTGTTCCTGATTCCGCTTTGAAAGCACTGCTTCTTCTGCCGACCCCCGAAGAGCTGCGTAAGTACTGCGAGGTGCTTCTCACGCAAGTTTTGCAAGGAGGGCTGGTTGCTCGTGAGCAGAAGGAAAATCTGAAAAAGGAGGGGCGCTTAAACGTGTCTATGCGGGGGGAAGACAAGGTTGAAAAACTGGTTGTTCTCGACACCCTGCCGACGGTGGAAGAGGCGCAGGATTTAGCGCGGAAAATTTTGGGCGAGGTGGCTCTTAAAGGGAAAGCTGAAAAAGAAGCGGTGCTTGAACTCTTTAAAGCTGTGATTCAGCCCAACACCGCACTTGATCTGGATGAAACTCAAAACCGCCGAGAAGCCGCCCAGGCGGCGGTGCCCGCGGTAGAAGAACACATCAAAAAGAATGAACTGGTAGTGCAGCAGGGCATGCTGGTGACGACGGTAGATAAACACCGTCTTGAGATGGTCGAGCAAAAAATTGTAGTCAAAAAAGTCATCGCCCATTTCAGCGCCGTTGGGTTGCTGGTACTGCTGACGTATCTTTTTGGTTTTTTTTACATGCTGCTTTTTGAAGTCAAAACTTTATTGTCTGTCAAAAGTGTGCTGCTCGTGCACACCATCCTGGTTTCGACCCTGCTTGTTTCCCGCGTGATTTTACTTTTGCCGCTGGGGACGCCGTTTCTGATGCCGGTGGCGCTTGCCTCACTGCTGATGGCGCTTTTGATCAACCCACAGCTGGGTGTGCTGACAGGGGCGGTGATGGCAGTGTTGGCCTCGTCGATGGCGGGGTTCCGGGTGGATGTGATGGCGGCCACGCTCTTTTCTTCTACGGCGGGGGTGTTCGCCTCGTTTCGTGTTCGTAAGAGAATTCAGTTTTTTAGCATTGGCGCGGCGGTGGGAGTGACGTATTTCGTGACGATTTTTGCCTTTCGTCTTTTTGAGGAGTATTCCATGCAGGACGCCCTGATGATCAGTATGCAGGGGCTGGGCAATGGCCTTCTGATTACCATGCCGCTGGCCTTTCTGCTGCTTCCCTTTTTAGAGTGGGCCTTTGACCGGGTGACGGACATTACGCTGTTGGAGCTTTCAGACTTGAATCATCCCATTCTCAAACGCATGATTGTCGAGGCTCCCGGAACCTATCATCACAGTTTGGTTGTCAGCACCTTGGCGGAATCAGCTTGCCAGGCGATCGAAGCCAATGCCCTTTTAGCGCGTGTGGGCTGTTATTTCCATGACATCGGAAAAATCGCACGTGCGGAATATTTCACTGAGAACTCGGGTTTTCAGCAGGCCAGTCATCACGAAAAATTGACACCGACCATGAGCTGTCTGGTGATCATGAACCATGTCAAAGATGGCATTGAGCTGGGGCGTAAATATCGATTACGTGAACCGATTCTTCGCTTCATTCCGGAGCATCAGGGGACAGGCGTGATTTATTACTTCTACAAAAAGGCGGTGGATCAAGCCGAGAAGGGGCACAAGGTCAATGCGGAGGATTTTCGCTATCCGGGGCCCAAGCCGCAGACCCGTGAGACAGCGGTGGCGCTTTTGGCGGATTCGACCGAAGCGGCCTCACGATCTTTGCGCGGAACCCACCCCGATGAGATTCGGCAGTTGGTCCGTAAGATTATTAACGAAAAATTCATCGATGGTCAGCTGGATGAATGCAACCTGACCCTGCGCGATTTGCATAAAATTCAGGAAAGTTTTGTGCAGAATTTAATGGCAATTCATCACACCCGTGTCAGTTACCCCGCTAAACCGGATACCGCCGACCGGCCTGACCTTTTTGAGAGTGGAGAATTTTCAAAATATCGCAGTGAGCAGTAGCCCGTGCTGACGCCGGGTGTGTGGGTTCGCCGTGAATGTGCCCGCGGCCGGCTCAGTTTGCGGGAAGTGCAGGGAGTTGCTCGTCAGCTGCTTGAGCGCTGTGGTTTCCATTCGGAAGGGCTGAACGTCCTTTTGGTGAGTGATCGTCGTATGCGTGCCCTGAATAAACTTTATTTGGGACACGACACAACCACAGACGTTTTGGCCTTTCCGCTCGACACCTCTGCCTTTCACGGGTCGCCGGTATTAGCCGGAGAAATTGTTATTTCACTTGAGACCGCTTTGAAGCAAGCGCCGCAGTACGGACACACCTTTCGGCAGGAATTTTATTTTTATCTCTGCCACGGGATTTTGCATTTAGCCGGATGGAACGATAAAACTGTTCGTGAGCGTGCACGTATGTTTCGTAAACAGAAAAAAATATTGAAAGCATTGGGAATTCTAAAAGTATGATCCAAAAAACAGAGGCCATTGTCATCAAGACTCAACCGCTGCGTTCAAGCTCACTTATTGTGACTTTTGTAACGCCAGCCTTTGGCAAGATGAAGGGAATTGTCAAAGGCGTGCGAAAGGAGCGCGAAGTGCGCGGCGCTTTCTATGAGCTTTTCACACACCTTGAAATTATTTTTTATGAAAGAACCCGCTCTGATTTGCACCTGGTTTCAGACGCGGCCGTTTTAAATTCATTTGATAGTCTTCGTACCCGGCTTCCGTCGATTACTTACGCCAGCTATTTTTCAGAACTTTCCGACCGCTTGCTCGAAGTGCATGATCCGCACAAAGCAATTTTTGATCTTTTGCTTTTTTGTTTTCGTTATCTATCCTCCGTCAAACCAGAACACCTGGCGCGGATATTTGAATTAAAAATTCTCGCCGAAACCGGTTTACTACCCGCATTAGATGCCTGTCTAGGCTGTCGCAAGATGATGCCAAATGGAGGTTTTTTCTCTGTGGCGCAAGGGGGGCTTTTTTGCGGTGTTTGCCGGGTTCATGCGCCCGATGCTCGCATGCTGCCGACGCCCGTATTGGAAGCGATGCGCTACTACAGCGCCCATACCTCTGAGGAATCGCTTCGCTTTTGCCCTGCTACCGGAGCGGAAGAAGCGCTGGGCACTTTAATGGAAGGATTTATCCTTTATCGATTAGGCGATCCGCTCAGAACACGGCGCTTTTTGAGCGCCATTGAGGCCGTTTTGTAACGGTGGGCCGTCTCTTCTATTTTTTTCTTTTCTCCCTCTTATATTATTTCCATAACTCCTTTTTTTTGAAGGAGATATGAAAATTAATTAGTGAGGCGTTTATTTGACAACCCGGATGCCATGTGGTACGGTTCTATCAGTTGATTGGTAAGTTTTTTTTTGATTGCAATTTAAGACTATTTATAAAGGTTTTAAATAAGACGGTTTTGATGACCCGGAGGCAGTCATGGGCAAAGAGAAAAATGAGAAAAACGGACAAAACAACAATGAAAGCTGTATGTATTTTGACATTACCAGCCAGGAACGCGACTCTGCCATTCGATTTCTTCTGAGCGCTATTTTAAAGGTCCGCAGTGAGCAGGGCTTTCCATCCAACCACTATGTTTTCGACGAAGATGTGAATATTTATCTGTCGCATCTTCTCTTTGCCGTGTCCTTGCCCCAGTATCACGAGATGTCATCGCCCTATCTCTCGAAAGAAAGCAGTGAAATTCTTGATTGGGTGAGGGCGACGGACGATAAAACCATCCGCTATTTTACTTTTAAGGAGAATGCGGACCACCTGTTGATTCACTCGACCATTTTTGATGATCTGACTCCAAGTCACGGGCGGCAGTTCTTCCATCGCACGCCGCGTTACTACCAGGAGCTGGCCAGACTTTACTATGACCAGGCGGCGGCCTACCACAAACGAATGTATCGCAAAAGTACCGGCGTGGGCGATGTGCTCGAGAAGATTTCAAAGTACCTGCCATTCTACCAAGCTTTGCTGCGCCATGTGCGGCGCGACTACCTGCATTTTTCAAACAGTTTTCGCGACAAAGAGTTTCAGCAGTTTGTCAACGAGCTCAAACGCTATGAGAATACGATCAGTCAGCAAAGCCGCGCGGACCGTTTTCTTGATTTGTACGGGGCTTGGATGAAAACTCCGAATACGCGGCTGCGCCAGGAATTGATCGATGCAGCGCGCGAACTTGAGGCGCTGGATCCCACATTTCACTTTAACCCGGCTCATGCCCGGCAGGAAAGGAGACAGCACGAATGATGAGACATTCACCCCGGTCTTTCCGTACTAAAGAAAAACGCTTTTTGCAGCTTTACTCGTTGTGGCAAGAAACCCGTCGCGAAGAGGTTCAGAAGAAATGTCTGGGACTTCTCGGACAGCTTGTCCAGATGAAACCCGGATTCAGTCTTCGCGGCGAATTTAAAGCGGCCTTCTAAAAAAATAAAAACAACAGGCAGGGTGCGATGGAAAAGACCATTCGAATCGAGCCTCCGCAAGAGTGTGAAGACTTTGACCATGAGGTAAAAACCAAGCTGGACGAGTTTCTTGATGTTTACTCGCTCTACCGGCAGACGCGTATCTGCTGGGTCCGCGATATGGCGCGTATGAAAGCCTACGAACTGCATCTGCTCAATCCCGCCTTCAATTTTCAATGCTAAGATTCAGTGAATGCTCGAGTTCTGCACTTTTTAGTTTGTCATCGTGAATCTCCAAAGGCGATGGGGCGACTCACAGGGAAAATCTGCTTCGAGACCAGGAATCCTTGTGCTATAATTCGCCTCCATGCGCCCTGAAATTACAAAAAAATTCACGCTGGAGCCTGCCGGGCGGGTTAGAAAACTCCCCCCCTATCTTTTTGCAGAAATCGACCGCCAGAAACGCGAATTGATGAAGCAAGGCAAAAAGGTCATTGATCTTGGCGTCGGCGATCCCGATCTTCCCACACCTGGTTTTATTATCGATGCCTTGGCTCAGACAGCGCGCGATCCTTCCAACCATCGTTACGCCCTGGATGCCGGCATGCCTGCTTTGCGCGAATCCATCGCGGCCTGGTTCGAGAAAAGGTTCGGTGTCAAGTTTGATCCGGTCCGTGAAGTGCTTCCGCTCATTGGTTCCAAAGAGGGGATTGCTCATTTTCCGCTGGCGATTGTCAATCCGGGAGATGTCGTGCTGGTGCCCGATCCTGGCTATCCCGTGTATAAATCTTCAACCTGGTTTGCGGAGGGAGAAGTCGTCCTCATGCCGCTTCTTGAGGCAAATGATTTCCTTCCCGATTTTTCGGCGATTCCGGCAGATAAATTAGCCAAAGCCAAATTGATGTTCCTGAATTATCCGAATAATCCGACGTCGGCTGTGGCCCCGCTTGACTTTTTTAAAAAGGCTGTTGAATTTGCAAGACACCACCAGATTTTCATCGCGCATGACGCGGCCTATAGTGAGTTTGTCTACGATGGGGGAAAAGCGCCAAGCATTTTTGAAGTGGAGGGCGCTAAAGATTTGGCTGTGGAATTTCACTCGCTGTCTAAAACATTTAACATGACCGGATGGCGCGTTGGTTTTGCGGTTGGAAATCCGGAAGCCATTGCACTACTCGGAAAAATTAAATCAAACATCGATTCAGGTATCTTTCAGGCCATTCAGCTTGCGGCTAAAGCGGCGCTTGACCAGGGTGCCGCTGCGCTTGCTTCCAACCTTGCGGTGTATCAAAAGCGGCGCGATCTTTTGATCGGCGGCCTCAACCGCATGGGCTGGGAAGTGAAGATGCCCCGATCCACTTTTTACTGCTGGATTCCCGTGCCGCCAGGCTCGACTTCGGCGGAACTCGTGATGAGATTTTTGAATGAAATGAATATCGTTGTAACGCCGGGCAACGGCTTCGGCCCCAACGGTGAAGGCTATTTCCGCATTTCCCTTACCGTCGACGACGCGAAGCTCGAAGAAGCGCTTGAGCGCATCAAAAAAAGCCATACGCATCAACATCACGTCTAGAATCTCCTGTCACAGAGAGATGCCATGCTCCACGAAGTTTTTATTGCTGCGGGGTCGAATGTCGGAAATCGTTTCGCCCATTTGGCGCGTGCGCGTGCGGCTTTATCTCTTTTGCCGCAGGTGCACTGGATATCTGCCTCTTCCATTTATGAAACAGAACCTGTGGGCGGGCCCGCGCAGGGGTGCTTTTTGAATGCTCTGTGGCAGGTCTCCACGAGTCTTGACGCCTCGGCGCTATTAACGGATCTCCTGGCCATTGAGAGCGCGGTGGGTCGTATCCGTGCAGAAAAAAACGGGCCGCGAGCGATTGATCTCGATTTGATTGCCATGGGAGATTTGGTTATTCAAAAACCCGATTTAAGGCTTCCTCACCCGCGTCTTCACGAGCGCTGGTTCGTGCTCAAACCCCTGTGTGATTTGGCGCCCGGATGGCAGCATCCGATTCTCAGAAAAACGGCCGCGCAGCTCTTAACGGAAGTGGAGACCCTTGCCGGCGGAGTTTTGGCGGGGCATATCGTACAAGCGGAGCCACGGGTGTGAAGATCTTGCGAAATCCCGCAGCCTTTCAAAAAGCAATGCAGACCCTGCGTCGTAAGGGGCTCCGCCTTGGATTTGTTCCCACCATGGGGGCTTTGCACGAAGGCCATCTGTCACTAGTGAAGGCCGCACGCAAAGAAAACAATGCTGTGGCCGTGAGCATCTTTGTGAATCCCGCTCAATTTGGGGCCAAAGAAGATTTGAGCCTCTATCCGCGGCCATTCATGCGAGATAAAGAGCTTTTGAAAAAAGCCGGGGTAGACATTCTTTTTGCGCCAGCCGTTGAAGCGATGTATCCGCACGGTTTGCTTATGGGGGTTGAGGTGGCAGGTAAAGCCTTGAGTTTAACCCAGGGGCTTTGCGGACACAGCCGTCCCGGGCATTTTCGGGGAGTGCTGACGATCTGTGCAAAACTTTTCAACCTGGCGGTGCCGCATGCGGTGTATTTTGGACAGAAAGATTATCAGCAGTCGGTGATGATTGAAACCCTGCTGCGCGAATTGAACTGGGACATTCGCTTTCACCGCCTGCCGACGGTGCGGGCTGCGGATGGTTTGGCGCTCAGTTCCCGCAATGCTTATCTCAGCGAAGAAGAAAAACAGCGGGCGCGCCGGTTGTCACAAACACTTTTTAATTTTCGAGAGAGTCTGGCGGCGAAGAAGAAAAATCTTTTACGATTGCTTCAACAAGCCCGGCGCGATTTGGCGGCGCACTTTGACCGGCTGGATTATTTTGAGGCGGTGGATCCTGAAACGCTCGTTCCTCTCGCCAAAGCGCAGCCGCAGATGGTGGTGCTTGGCGCAGTAGTCCTTGGCAAGACAAGACTCATTGATAATGTTATAATTCACTAGCACTTGTGGATTGAAAGGGCCTCATTTATGTTCCGTCAAATGCTTAACGGGAAAATTCATCGTGCGCGAGTGACCGATGCCTGCATCGATTACCCCGGCAGTATTACGATTGATGCCGCACTGCTTGAAGCGGCAAACATTCTGCCCGGTGAAAAAGTGTTGATCGCCAATCTGACCAACGGAGCCCGCATTGAAAGCTATGCGATGCGCGGTGAGCCGGATTCCAAGGATATTTGTTTAAATGGCGGCGCTGCGCGCTACGGTAAAAAAGGCGATATTGTCATTATTATGACTTTTGCCGTTGTGGATGAAAAAGAACTTAAAACTCACTCGCCTAAAGTGATTGTTCTCAACGAGCGGAATGAAATCATAGGGTAAGGCTCTGTAAAACTTGTAGAGCTAAATTGCTGACCTGCCTGTGATTATTCAACCTCGCTACTCACGACTGAAGACAGTATTTAAATCATGAAACCCATTCGAGTTGGACTTATCGGCTGCGGCACCATCGGCCGCGAAATTGCCCTCTTTTTAAAAAAAGAATTTCCCCGCAGCGTGAAGCTGGCGTACGTGAGTGAACACCGTCCTGAAAAAGTACAGGCGCTTACCAAAGAACTCGGACGTACCCTGAAACGAATCTCGCCGACGGAACTGATCCGTCAATCTGATTTTATTGTCGAAGCGGCCTCTGCGGATGTCTCAGCTCAGGCGGCGGGCCTCGCGTTGAGCCTGCATAAATCCATTTTGGTAATGAGCGCCGGCGGATTACTTAAAAATGAAAGCTGGCGCCGGCAGTTAAAAACAAGCCGCGGAACGCTGTGGGTGCCCTCAGGCGCGGTTGCGGGTCTCGACGGATTGTTGGCTGCGCGCGAGTCGGGTCTCATCAGCGTGACTCTGACGACTCGGAAACCGCCGGAGGCTCTTCAGGGGGCCCCGTATTTTTCAAATAAAAAATTTCCTGTGCTTGCCGCTAAAAAAAGGTACTGTCTTTTTCGCGGCACTGCTCGCGAGGCTGTGCAAGGTTTTCCGCAGAACGTGAATGTGGCCGCGGTGCTGAGTCTTGCGGGGCTGGGCGCTCGGAAAACGCGTGTAGAAATCTGGACGGGACGTGGATTAAAAAAAAATTCGCATGAAATTCGTATTCGGGCAAAAAGTGGTGAGATTTTTATTCGCACCGATAACCGGCCGGCACCGAACAATCCTAAAACGAGCGCCCTCGCGTTTTATTCAGCGAGGGCTCTGTTGCGTAAGATTTTTTCCGCGCAGAGGGTTGGCACCTAAAACAGCATGACCCAATCCACTGTCATTACGATCCGCGGGGCGCGTGAGCATAACCTCAAAAATATAAATCTGGATATCCCGCGTAATAAGCTGGTGGTGATTACCGGGCTTTCAGGTTCCGGTAAATCGTCTCTCGCTTTTGACACCATTTACGCCGAAGGCCAGCGCCGCTATCTTGAAAGCCTTTCCTCTTATGCCCGCCAATTTCTTGAGAAACTAAAGAAGCCT
>CAYMUZ010000264.1:0-2852 GCA_964393875.1 uncultured bacterium
CGCTCAATGAGAACTTCAGGCGAGACCTCAGGGAGACCCAACGTTTCTAGTTTATTGAGATTGATAATGGTATAGCGCTCTTGAAAGGCCGCATTGTTGAAACCACGCTTCGGCAAACGGCGATAAAGAGGGTTCTGTCCACCCTCAAAGCCTGGCCGAATTCTAGCGCCAGCACCCGCCCGCGCACGCTGTCCCTTATGCCCCCGAGTGGATGTCTTCCCATGACCGGAGCCTGGCCCGCGCCCAATTCTCTTACGTTTTTTACTGTACGGTTTTTTTGAGATCATACGGCTGGAATCTCCACATCAATTGCATCATGACGCATACGACGGTTAGCCATTTGCATAAAACCATCCACAGTTGCCTTTAAAACATTAATCGCATTATCGCTGCCCAAACTCTTAGTAAGAATATCCTTCACACCGCAGGATTCACAAACCGCACGCACGGCTCCGCCGGCAATGACACCCGTGCCCGCCATGGCAGGCTTAAGAAGAACTTTAGCCGCTCCAAATCGACCTATCACCTCGTGAGGAATTGTTGTTCCACGGAGCACAATCGTAAGACGCCGCTTACGCGCCGCCGATAGAGCCTTGCGAATCGCATCGGCCACTTCACCCGCCTTACCGATAGCAAAACCAATTTCACCGGCACCATTTCCCACAATGACCAATGCGCTGAAGTGAAAACGCTTGCCCCCCTTAACGACTTTAGCCGTACGATTGATCTGAATGACCTTTTCGTACGCCATTTCACCCGCCGCAGGCACCCGCTCAGAGGGTGAAAAGCGGCCACCTGCTTTAGCGCCAGGCGCACCCGTATTTTCTTTGCCACGCCCTACTCCACGACTGTCCTTTACAATTGGTTCCGCGCTCATACCTGAATCCCCGCTTCCCTTAATGCTTCTGCCAGCGCCTTCACACGGCCGTGGTAAAGATAGCCACCCCGATCGAAAGAAACCTTCGCAAGTCCCTTTGATTTTAAAATCTCGCCAAACGCTAACCCCAAGTTACGCGCAGCTGCAATTTTTCCGCCAGTTTTATCACCCGCCACGGCCGCTTTATTATTCATGGTCGAAAACGAAACCAATGTTTTTTGGGCCGTATCGTCAATCGCTTGAATGTAGATATTCTTTAAAGAACGATGAACACACACGCGTGGCCTCTCGGGAGTACCCACAACCCTTTGCCGTAAACGTTGATGACGCTTAATTCTTCCCAATTCTTTTTTTAACATAGATCTTTCCTTCAATTACCCTACGGTTTTGCCCTGTTTACGCCGAATCACTTCACCGACATAGTGGACACCCTTCCCCTTGTACGGCTCGGGCTTATGAAATGCTCGAATATCTGAGGCTACTTGTCCCACCATCTGCTTATTAATGCCCGAAACAGAAATTTGCGTGGGCTTTGCGCACTGAATAGAAATACCTTCCGGAATGGGGTAATCGATAGGATGCGTATATCCCAGAGCGAGATTTAAAAATTTGCCTTTAACCAGAGCTTTGAAACCAACCCCCTCCAACTCCAGATCTTTTTTGTACCCAACAGTAACACCCAGGATCATGTTCATGATCAGGCTGCGGAAAAGCCCGTGCAGAGCCCGATCCATACGAATATCCGTATTACGCAATACCTCTACTTTGCCGGGAGCAATAGAAACTTTGATGCGTGGATGCAAATCTAGTTCAAGCTTCCCCTTAGGGCCCTGAACAACAATCCTTGATTTTAAGGACTGCACGGTCACTCCGCTCGGCACTTCGATAGGCTTTTTCCCAATTCGTGACATGATTAATTCTTCCTCAGTTTTTCAAACCCGTCTACCAAACATTACAGAGAACCTCGCCACCCACTTTTTGTTCACGTGCGCGCCGGTCTGTGAGAACCCCTTTCGAGGTCGAGATAATTGCTATTCCGAGCCCTCCCCGAACTTTTCTTATCTCATCAGCGGCTGAATAGACTCGCAGACCCGGCTTTGAAATTTTTCGAATCCCCTGTATTGCCGGTCGTTGCCCGCGCATATACCGGTGATGAAGCCTTAAAAATAATTTAGGGCCCTCTTTGAACTCTTTATATTTGTCAATAAACCCTTCCTCTTTCAAAATCTCGGCAATACGCAAACACATCTTAGAAGCCGGCACAGTCACCGACTCTTTTTTAGCTGTCACTGAATTTCTAATCACCGTCAAAAAATCTGCTACAAAATCAGAGCACGCCATACATCCCTCTCTTGGATTACCAGCTTGATCGAGTTACGCCCGGAATCACTCCGCTATTTGCGAGCTCCCGGAAACAAATTCTGCACACACCAAATTTCCTGATAAAGCCTCCCGAACGGCCACACTGACGACACCGATGGTACCGGCGAACTTCAAATTTTGGCTTTAATTTCTGCTTAACCACTAAACATGTTTTTGCCATAACGTTACGCCCCTTGCGCCTCTGTATTTTGTTTTTTACTAAAAGGCAGCCCCAATAATTCCAAAAGACGTTTCCCCTCTTGGTCAGTCTGCGCAGAAGTCACAAAAGTAATATCCATACCCTGCGTCTTTTTAACTTTATCAAATTCAACTTCGGGAAAAATAATCTGCTCTTGTATTCCGAGTGTGTAATTACCCCGCCCATCAAAGCTTTTGTCGCTGTAACCCCTAAAATCTCGAATTCTTGGCATCGCAATTGAAAAGAGACGGTCCAAAAACTCATACATACGGGCGCGCCGAAGAGTCACTTTCGCCCCGATAGGCTGACCTTGTCTCAACTTAAAACCTGCGATTGCTTTTTTGGCTTTAGCCACAATAGGTTTTTGGCCTGCGATCTGAGCCAACTCACCCACAACATGCTCTAAAATCTTTA
>CAYMUZ010000265.1:0-4790 GCA_964393875.1 uncultured bacterium
GTTAAAATCTCCATCCTTCCCGCCAACGATTCGGCAAGATTCGGCAGAAGAAGGACATCCGCAGATCCTGTAAGTAGAAGACGGCCCGGCCTGCGATCGCGGTCCACCTGGGCTTTAATCGCCAAAAAAAGTTCCGGCGCTCTTTGAATCTCGTCGATCACCACAGGACCTTCAAATCCCGCCAAAAAGCCCTGCGGATCATTCCGCGCAGCGGCGAGGGTCGTGGCATCATCCAGGGTAAGATAGCGAGCGGGGTGCTCATGAGAAGCGACTGCTTGAGCAAGTGTGCTTTTCCCGGCCTGTCTTGGGCCGTTGAGGAGGACTACGGGGGTATCCGCCAAGGCCGCAAGAACACGAGCTGTGATATGTCTCTTACGCATGGTCAAATTTTAACCATTTAATGGTTAATTTTCAACCAAAAAATTGAGCCCCGACTTTTCAGCGCTAAAGGGTGATGTCTCGAAAGGCAGGCCTTACACTCTCATTTCGGTGTGACCAGGATGTGACTAAGACAAGTTGATAATGATGTTTTTGGATAGCACTTCATTAAATTAAGGCGCGGGGCGGAATCGAACCGCCGTATACAGGTTTTGCAGACCCGTGCAGTACCACTTTGCTACCGCGCCTTGTGCAGTCCTGACTTCCAAAATTTTATGAATAAAAGTCAGGGCCGCGCCAAGATCGCTTCTAACTTAGAATTCCTCTTGTTCTTACAAATTTTATACAAAACCGACGGCTCAGTAATTTTATTCGCTTGGGCTAAACTAAATTTACTCTCGACTCGCTGCACTAAAGTCGGTCTATTTCACGCATAAAATCAGCAACAGGAAATACTTCAACACCGGAGGCATGCTTATATTTTCTGGTGCCCCCATAAACAAGGATCGAACGTTTCAGTTTCACACTTTCATTCAAGGCAATAAGCCCGGCAAGCCATTTTTTGTCGGGCTCGGTTCCCGACTTAGCCTCGATACCAACCAATTCTTTTCCGCGATGAATCACAAAATCAACTTCCACCGAGTTTTTACCTGCTGACCAATATGAAATCCGATCGCACTCCAAGCGTCCAAGCTCCCGATAAGCTTAGAGTGTTTGCGCGATAAAACCCTCAAACAATGCGCCTTTTTCTTCAATGGCAAGCCCATCTAGTTGTGTTTTGGCGGCCCGGACAACTCCCGAATCACACCAGTAAAGTTTGGGAGAAGGTGCCAGGCACTTGATTGTGACGACCTGGATGTGACTAAGACAAGTTGATAATGATGTTTTTGGATAGAACATCATTAAATTAAGGCGCGGGGCGGAATAGAACCGCCGTAAACAGGATATGCAGACCCGCCCATTACCACTTTGCTGCCGCGTCGAGAAGACGTATCGGTCTAGCGCAACCGTTGCAGTTCTTCTCCGGTATTCGGATCATACTGAAAACGATCCGGAAAGGTGGCCCCGGTTCTTGGGTTGTATTTTGTGTTTGCCTCCTGCACCGCCTGCGGGGCAGCCTGCTGATAAGCCGGTTGCTGCTGCGTTCCAGACGGCTGAGGCGCGTACTGCTGCCCCTGATACTGCTGCTGCATCATTTCCTGCCGCAGCTCTTTCTTCGTATTCTCTTTGTTCCGCCGGCTCGCCTCACCCATCAATGCACCCGCCAAAGCACCCGCGCCCGCACCAATCGCCGTTCCAGCGCCAGCATGCCCCGTTTGATTCCCGAGAATCGCTCCTAAGCCTGCGCCAAGTCCGCCGCCAAGCAACGCCCCGCTTTCGCGTTCGCCAATGCCCCCCTCACCTCCTGCGGCACAGCCGCTCAAAACAATTGCTATAAGCAAACTGACAGAGAGGACTTTGAGTTTTTTCTCCACGGGAGCCTCCAGCGTTAACCTGTTTTTCGATTTCGACCTAAAAATAGAAGTAAGGCGTAGAAAACTTTTTCCATTATAGCGACTTTTGATTTTTTTTAAATTCCTTTTTGCATCTCTCCTCTTTATCTCTTTTTAAAACAGTCATCGCGTCCGCCCAATCCAGAATAATCTCCGCGAGTTCCTTTTTAGTCTTATGGCGAAGCAGTTGCTGGTTTCCCTCGGAATCAATCAGCGCCACACTCGTCCTGCCGGCTCCAAACGGATTATGCCGGCTCGAAAGAGAGTTAGCCACAATCCCATCCAGTTCTTTGCGCACTATTTTTCGTTTCGCCCGAATAATCCAATCGGATGTTTCAAGGCAAAACCCGATCACCACCCGGCCACCTTTTCGATGCGCGAGCGAGGCGAGAATGTCAGGAGTCTTTTCTAAAATAAGCCGAAGTCCCTCCTCACGTGATCGCTTGGTCCGTTCCGTTGTTTTAGCACGAAAATCACACACAGCCGCCGCCATCAAAAGCGTGTCACAACGCGGAAAAAACTGGCGGCATTTTTTCTCAAGGTCGGCAGCGCTTGTCACCGGCACCAGGCAAGCACCCGCAGGCGCTTGTAAAGACACGGGCCCACTGATAAGAGTCACCTGAGAGCCACGCCGGCGAGCCGCGCGGGCCAAAGCATAGCCCATTTCACCGGTAGAGTGATTTGAAAGGTAGCGCACCGGATCCAGACTTTCCCGTGTGGGTCCGGCCGTAATCAGAATGTGCTGATGTGATTTAGACACGGAGCGGGTCTAGGCCGAAGCCGAAAGACGGTTGACGACGTTTTCAAGAATCACCGCGTCGTCGGCGACATGCCCAAGCGCTTCCTTACCGCAGACAAGGTGCCCCACAATCGGTTCGATCACCTGGTAGCCGATTTCACGCAGTGTGTTGAGATTACGCGCAGTGATCGGATGCTGAAACATCCGGTCATTCATAGCGGGGGCAAGCAAAACAGGCCGTATTGAGGCAAGAATCAGGCAGCTGGCCAGATCATCCGTAAGACCCACCGCCAAGCGGGCGATAAAGTCCGCCGAGGCCGGCGACACGAGAATCAAATCGGCCTTCTCCGCAAGTTCTGTGTGAATCACGCTGTGCGGGGAGTCGTGCTCAAAAAGATCCTCGTAAACTCTCTCCCCGCTTAAAGCGCGTAGCACAAGCGGCGTGGCAAAATGCCTGGCTGAGGACGTCAGCACACATAAAACACGTGCACCCTCTTCACGCAGTAAGGTAACAAGATCGCCCGCCTTGTAGGCGGCGATGCTGCCCGTCACCACGTGGACAATGGTTTTAGCTGTCAGCCTTTTTCGTTTTGGGAGTATGTTCATACCAAACTTTCGCAGCAGCAATTTCTTCAAGAGCCACCGTCGATACTTTTTTGGACGTGGTCTCGACAAGCGGGGTCGATCCCATCGTAAGCTCATTGGCACGAGCCGCTGCCGTCAACACAAGCTTGTACAAGCTCGTTCCGCCCTTTCTCATCAACTTTTCAACTGAGATATACGCCATAATCTAGTTCCTCCTGTTTTCTTCAAACTGCCGGACGCGGTCTTCCACATCCTGAACAGTCTGCTCAATGTTTTGATTCATCACCGTAAACTCGTAAAGGCTGGCCGCTTTGATTTCCTCCTGCGCGGCCTCAATTCGCCGGTCGATTTGTTCAGGCGTTTCTGTATTACGATTCTCAAGACGCTCCCGCAAAATTTTAACCGACGGGGGGATAATAAAAATAGAGGCCACAAGCCGCTTATCCGTCAAACTCGCCATGATACTCTGGACCCCTTGAACATCGATCGCTAAAATCACACGTTTCCCGACCTGCACCGCATCCATCACCGCTTTTTTAGGCGTGCCATAGTAATGATCAAAAACAGGCGCGTACTCAAGAAGTTCGCCGCGCGACTTCATCGCCTCAAATTCTTCCATCGTCACAAAAAAATAATCTTCGCCATGCTTTTCACCGGGGCGCTGTTTGCGCGTTGTCACAGACACAGACCGCTGCCAATCGGCATGCCTCATTAAAAGACGGTCCACCACGGTTGTTTTGCCACAACCGGACGGCGCCGAAAGGACGATGAGGAAGCCATCTGAGCCTGTTTTTTTCTTACTCGACATTCTGCACCTGCTCACGAATCTTTTCGATTTCGCCCTTTAAAAAAACGACTTCCTTAGAAATTTCGAACTGCTGCGACTTCGATCCGAGGGTATTGACTTCCCGGTGCATCTCCTGGCACAAAAAATCAAGTTCGCGGCCAAGCTGTCCGCCCGCAGCAATCTTTTTTTCGAAAAGCGAAAGGTGGCTGCGCAAACGCACAATCTCTTCGGTAATATCACTTTTGTCCGCCAGAAGAACCGCTTCGCGGTACAACCGCTCCTCATCCATCGCTGCTCCGGCGGTCATTTCACGTAAACGCAGCCGCAGCCGCTCCAACACCTGACCCGCTCGCCCGGCCGAGACCGACTCCACTTCCCGTAGTGTTGACGCCATAACCTTTAACCGCTTCAGCATGTCGGCCGCTAGTTTTCTTCCTTCCACCTCACGGGACCGCTCCAGCGTTGAGAGTCCCCGCACATAAAGATTTTTAAAAATTTTCCACTCGGGAACCGTTACGACGTCCGTAGTGACACTCCCCCCGGAAATGACCCCCGGCAGTTTGATTATTTCCTGAATCGTCACCTCACCCGCAAGGCGAAATTTTTTCTGGAGTTTCCGTATCTCCCCCAAGTAGCGGCGAGCCACCGTTTCATCGACAGAAAAAAGAGCCTCTTTCTGACCACGTCTCGTCTCTCTCACCGTGATGGTCACTTTCCCCCGCGAAAGGACTGACTGCGTCCATTCACGAATCTCGTTCTCGGCCGAATCTAAAATAGACGGCAGTTTCAACGAACAGTCAAAATAGCG
>CAYMUZ010000266.1:0-2750 GCA_964393875.1 uncultured bacterium
TACTTTAAATCCATTCGCCTTGGGCGATGTAAGCGGAACGTCGAAGATCAGCGTTTCAAAATCCTGGGTCGGATGGAATACCCTGGTCGCCGTCGCCATGGCCGACAAAGATTGTGAAGAAATCCTAGAAATCCCCGTGCGGCGGCTTGATGATTACATTCGTCAAAACGAAGAGAAGCTTGGCCAAATACGTCTGATTAAAATTGACGTGGAAGGCTTTGAACTATTTGTACTCAAAGGACTTTCCAGTTTTTTTGAAAATAAAAAGTGCCGCCCACCTATTCTTTGTGAAGTGAGCCCCTCTTATTTTAAGCGGCTTGGAATTCCTACCGAGGAGCTGCGCGATTACATGGAATCCCATGGATACCGTGCTTACAGTTTACTGGACTTAAAAACTCAGATCGACCTCACCCAGCTAGACATTTCCACGGATGTACTTTTTCAATGCCTTCCCTAAGCTCAAGCCCCTCAAAAAACACTGAAATACAAAAGCTGATTGAGGCCGCTCAGGCTCGGGGGTGGCAGCAGGCTGCGGAAGAGATTTTTGGACGCTTTGATATTCAAGTTTCGGCCAGACGAAGAACCGATGACTGGATCTTAGCAAAACCATTTTCTAGGGCGCTCATTGTAGAACGCGATCATCGCCCAGGCGCCGCTGTATTCTCGTTTGCGGAGAGCGGCGCCTCTCTATTCGCACTCGCCTTAGACCCCCGTTATACCCCTTTTGCCAACCTTCGGAAAAAACAAGAAAACATCTCCAATCTTTTTTTTCTGCGCGCCTCTCCATCGAACTTGCCCTTTCCTGCCCACCCCCTCGACCTGGTGAGCCTGCGCGAAAACGTCCTCGGAAAAACTCCAGGGGGGCCTCAAAAACTGCTGCGCGAGGTATGGCGGGTTTTAAAACCTGATGGGGAGCTCTGCATTCGCTCACAAAACCGCTTCGGACCTTTCGGCTGCGGGTTATCGCTGCCAAAGTTAGTTGCTTTGCTGAAAACGCAAGGCTTCCAAATAGAAAAAATATACACCCCTCTGCCCGCGTTGGAAAATCCGCTCTATTGGGTCGACCTGAATGGCCCTGAATCGTGGGAGTGTCTGATTCGCCTGTCTTCAGGCAGAAGCGCCGCAGGAAAGTCGTGGCGGCACCGGCTATGGATGCTGGCTGTGAAATTCGCTGTCCATTTCAAAAAAATCCAGTGGCTACTGCTACAAACATTCTGTACATCTTTTGTTCTCACAGCTGTCAAAAAGGGCACCCCAAAATCCCACGACGAGCTGACAACTATTTCTCACCATATTTTCAGCGGGGCACAAGACAGGGAGATTTCATTCTTAATCCATTCCGGACTGGAAATCATCACGATGATGGCCCTGAAAAAAGGCTCCTGTGAACCCTTGGGGGTTCTGCGGTCAGCGCGAAAACATGAGGACGAATTTCTAAAACGGGAATATGACATTCTGAACCAAATCAAAAAAAATGCGTCTCCCCATTTTTTACAAACTGTCCCCTTGCCCCTCGCCCGGCATTCCGTGCATGGGCTCGATGCCTTTTCAATGAGTTTTGTCAGAGGAAAAGAGGAAAAACTGAGTCTCAGCGACGGTTCAGAAAAAATTCGAGCTCGTTTTTCTAAAGTCAAAGAATGGATTGCCGAACTCAACCGTATTCCCGTACCGGAATCTGCCGCCGTCAGCAACCGGTTTACGGAAGCCCGGCAGCACATCCTGGCCCTTGCCAGCACCTTGGCGCACAGCCCGGCAATGCGTCAAGTGCTGGATAAAGTCCTGGCTAAAGACAGCGGGGCCCTTTGGGCACAAGTGCCCATCGTGATCACTCACCGGGATCTCGGCAATGCCAACCTGCTTTTCGATCAGGATCAGCTGCGCGTCGTGGATTGGGGCAACAGCCATTACGGGTATCCCTTGACGGATTGGATCCGTTTTACGGGCTGCACGCTGCTTGAAATCCATGACAAGAAAAACATGGCTATTCATTGGAAGGAATTGTTGCTGGGAAGTGATCCATACCACGACTTTTTTTACCGCGAAACGCGAGCACTTTGCGCAAAAACCCTGCCGGACCCTGCGTGGATCGCGCCTCTTTTTTTGTTATCCTTTTTTGATTTCCTCGAAGGCTCGCACGGGTATATCCAGTCGGGCTGGGAAAAGGAATATGGCTTTATGATTGCCCAAGATGTCTGGTTAAAAACTCTTGCGGGATAACGCTCTGTTCTTATTCGATAGAGCGTTTCAGATAATCTGCAATCACGCCGGCTGAAGTGCCACGGTTAAAAAGACACTCCTGTCCCAAAGCCAAAATGGACTCGCGGTACGCACGGGCATTTCGAATCAGTTCATGAATACGGGCGGCTGCTAAATCAGCTTCTTCCGGTCTCAAGGTGGGTCCAATTTTTCCGCGAACGCGAACCTCCAACGGTTCCACCCCAAGCTTTTCATACTCCGGATTAAATACTTTGCGAAGCGTATCCACAAAAAGAACGGGCCTCTCTGTCCCAAAAGCATATTCCAGGGCAATGCCAGACCAATCCGTAATCAGCGCAGCCGCCTCAAAAAGCGAGTTCTCTGCACGCGGCATCATTTCGTACTCGGCCCTGCCCATAAAATCTTTACGCATTTGAAAGGCAGCTATCGTTTTGGGAAAGCGCTTTAAAAATTCAGGATGGGGACGGATAACAACGCGCATCCCGGCGCCATCAAGACTGCGGACAAGCGGCTCTAAGCAGGAAATGAAGATA
>CAYMUZ010000267.1:0-2749 GCA_964393875.1 uncultured bacterium
CATTCGTAAATTCGCACAAACGCGTGAGAAAGTTTGTCAAATTGATTTAGTCCGAGAAACACAAACAGTGCTGTTAGAAATTCAAGCACTGCAAAAAGCCGCAGACTCGCTCCATACCGCCGTGCGTAAAGACTAAGCGCACAACTCCCAAGCGCAATGCCCAATAAAAAGGTGGCGAGCATTATTGAGAAAGCGTAGACGGAGCTGCCAAGCGAAATTGCTAAAATGCGGGTCCAGCCAATCTCGTAAGTCATCGATACCGCGCCCGACACCCCAAATAAAAACAGTAAAAATCTAGCCGTCACCGGCTTGGGGGTGGCTATTTTGCCGAAGGGGGCACGCTGCAAAGGAATAAGCACTGCCTGCATCCCCGCCACACCCAGGCTGACGTAGAAAATCAGAAGATTAAAGAACCCCGTGAGCACCGTCGTTTGCCACACCCCTACATGAACCAGCAAATAAAACCCGCAAAGCACCACGCCCAGCACTGCACCCAAGGTATTCAGTGCGTATAAAAGCCCTATTTTACGGGCGGTATCTCCGCGGTTTGTATCAAAGGCTTTGGTGATAACCGGCAGTGTACCCCCCATCAGAAATGTGGGAAGGAAGAGAACGAAAAATGCCACGCTAAAACGAAACAGACTTAGTGAGAAAAATCCGGGCAATACCGCTCGATAGAAACTGACAAATACCGCCTCCATCCCTTTCCAAAGAAGCGGTGTCGCCAGCGCATAAAGCCCCACCCCCAGCTCTAGCAATCCATACCAACGCACCGGATCGCCGCCACGGTCGATCCATTTCCCAAAATAAAAAGCGCCGATCCCAAGACCGGCCATATAGCCGGCAATGACGGTGCTTGTCGCAAATGTCGTATTTCCAAAAACAAGCCCCATCATGCGCAGCCAGGCGACTTGATAAATAAGCCCGCAGGCACCGGAGAAGAAAAAACAAACTAGTAGAAGCGGTGCCACGTGACGCGGCGAAAACTTCCAAAGGGGGATTGGCATGGCAGGGTTTACGTCACAGGGGCGCCTCGACACTCATCCCTCACGTCCCCATGACATTTTTAAAGTATCCAGCACTTCTTCAGAATGACCGTCTGGTTTTACTTTTTCAAAAATTTTTACGACCTTACCGCTTTCCCCAATAATGAATGTGGTGCGGGCCACTCCCATATATTCCTTGCCGTACAGGGTCTTTTTGACCCAGACCCCATAGGCTTTGCACACTTTTTTATCTTCGTCTGAAAGCAGTACAAACGGCAGGTTGAATTTTCCAATAAATTTCTGATGTGCTTTCTCTCCATCCGGACTTACCCCCAGCACCACCGCATCCTCCCGCTCAAACGCCTTGTTGTTGTCGCGAAACCCACAGGCTTCGACAGTACAGCCCGGCGTATCATCTTTGGGGTAGAAATAAAGAACTACTTTCTTTTTACCTTTGAACTCTGCTAGAGAAACTTTTTTACCGGCGCTGGAGGGCAAATCAAAAACAGGTGCCGCGTTTCCTTCCTTAACTTTTGCCATAAATCTCCTCTTTGTGGGGTTAGGAACATTGAACGCCCTACGTGCGATTTTTCTCTGTTTCCTGAATAAGATCAGAACAAAGTGCCGGCAGGGCGGGATGAAGCCCAACAGGCCGCGTGATTGAAAAAAAAACGTCGGGATACTGATTTTGGGCCGCTGCCACCAGAGCGGGCACATCTTCAAGAACGTGATTGCCGGTATTTAAAAAATGAAGTAGTACTACAATGTTAGTTGCGCCGCGCTGAACCAATTGCTGAACAGCATCCGCAAAAAGAGGTGCGGCGGCACTCAGATAAGCATACTGAACATAAGGAAAAGTGCCCTCCCGTGCGATCTTGCGGGCCAGTTCTGCCACTTCCGCTTGAGAAGCCTGCGACGGACTGCCATGACTTAAAAGAATGACGGACTTCACAACTCAGCCGCTTCTCATTCTACAGTGACCGACTTCGCAAGGTTGCGCGGCTGGTCCACATCGCGGCCATTTAACACCGAAACTTTATAGGCAAGCAGCTGCAGGGGAATAACCGCGAGAATCGGTGAGAAAATCTCGGCCAGTTTAGGGATAGGAAAAAAATCATCAGCCATTTCCTCAAGCTTTTCATCCCCCACGGTTCCGATGGCGATGACAATGCCATCGCGCGCCTTGATCTCCTGAATATTAGAAATCATTTTAGCGTAGGTCTTCGACTCGGGAGCAATGCACACCACGGGCTGCTCACTGTCGATCAGGGCAATGGGACCGTGTTTGAGCTCACCGGCAGCGTAGCCATGGGCGTGCGCATACGAGATTTCTTTCATCTTCAGCGCACCTTCAAGGGCTGTCGGATAATTATACCCGCGTCCGATATACAGAAAATTTTTACGGTGCGCATGTTTGCGCGCACAACGATCGATGGTTTTAGCCTGATTCAAAATGGTTTCGCATGCCTCGGGAAGTTTCTTGAAATCAGCAACGAGTTTTCGCAGCTCAGTGGGCGTCTGCTTGCCGCGCAATGTCGATAGAAAAATCGTCAGACTCAGCAGGGTTGCCAATTGGGCCGTATAAGCCTTCGTGGAAGCGACCCCAATCTCCGGGCCCGCGTGCGTGTAAATCACAAAATCGGCTTCACGTGCAATGGTGCTGCCCACGACATTCACAATCGCCAGTGTTAGCGCTTTTTTTTGTTTGGCAATCCGCAGCGCCGCCAAAGTATCGGCCGTTTCTCCGGACTGCGTAATAAGCA
>CAYMUZ010000268.1:0-2670 GCA_964393875.1 uncultured bacterium
ATTGTCGGGTTGCCGGAGCTATTTCACTTCGATGACACAGTTCCAGGAGCCAAACGCATTGGGCACGCATTCGCACGGATGCTGCTCATTTTGCCAGGTGCCATCCACAGCGTAACGGTATTCATAACGCCCGGGCTTGAGCGCCAAAGATAATTTCCAGCAGCCGTTGGCATCGCGCTTTAAAAGATTTTTTTCACTGCTCCACCCATTAAAGGTTCCCGCCAGCGCGACTGACGAAGCGGACGGCGCGTTAAATTCAAAGCTGATTTTCGGACTTGTTTTCGGACTTGTTTTCGGTTCTGCAGCCGGCTTGAGCGTCTTTGTGACCATGTTCGAACTCCCTTCAAAACATCGGTTGAGAATGAATGCCCTTTGGGGTTTGGTAGTATATATCACAAAAAACTACTTGCCAAGAATCATTGCTTCGCTATAATTCGCCTTCTATGAAACACTGTGCGATCTGCGATAAGAAACCTTTGATTGGCCGTTCTATTTCACGCCGTGGGCTTGCGAAAAAAACAGGCGGTATCGGTAAGAAGATCACCGGCATCGTCCGCCGGCGTTTTCTTCCGAATCTACAGCGAGTGAAGGTTCGCTTCCCCAACGGAACCATTCGCCGAGTGAAAGTTTGCGTGGGTTGTCTGACGGCAGGAAAAGTACAGAAAGCCGTCTCTTTCCCAAAGCCAAAAACCCCTGCGGCTTCGAACCTTTCCCGATAGAGCTTTAGGGCTTCTCCCCCCCCCTGATTTTTTTCTCACAGAATCTCTTTGACTTCGAGCGAGATCATATCCATTCCCGACAGGGAAAATGATTTGACCGAGTAAATCAAATCGAGGGCATTGCCCTCTCGCAGCCACTCTGGAGCGCGCTGACTGTCACTGTTCCAGGAGGCCTCATAAGTGACGCGTCCATCCGTGACCAGAAATTGAAATGCTCGAGGCGTTTTTTTACGAGGGGAACCGCGTACTTTGAGAGCGGTTGTTTTGAAAGCAGGGCGCGGGTTGCCCGCGCCGTAAGGCTCCAGTAAAGCGAGCTCTTCCAAGAAGGCTGTGTCAAGCGAGCTCAGTGAAATTTCAAGATCAAAACCTGTTTTTTTAACAAACGTTTCGGCAGAAACATTTTCGCGGGCAAAATCATTGATTGCGCGGCGGAAGGCCTCTACCTTTTCCTCCTGAATGACCAAGCCTGCGGCGAGTTCATGCCCGCCAAATTCCGTCAGAAAATCTTTGGCGGCGGCGAGCGCGTTGAAAAGGTGAAATCCTTTGATGGAGCGCCCAGAACCCTTCCCCACACCCTCTTTCGGCGCGATCACTACCGCAGGGCGGTGGTATTTATCTACAAGCCGCGCAGCGACGATCCCGATCACGCCCTGATGCCAGCCGCGGCGAGCCACGACAATCACCCGGTCGCGGTTGAAGTGAAATGTTTTTTCTACTTCCGCAATCGCTTCCTGCACCATCAGCCGCTCTTCCTGCTGTCGCAGTTTATTTTCTGCCTCAATCGCTGCAGCTAAACTTTCGGCCTCACGCTCATTGCTTGTCAGCAGAAGGCGCAGCGCTGTGTCGGGCGAGCTCATGCGCCCCGCCGCGTTGATGCGCGGCCCGATCATAAAACCCAGATGGCCTGTATTCCATTTTTGTGTACGAATCCCTGAATTTTTAGACAGTGCCCGCAAACCACACCCCGTGGTTGTTCCTAATTGGAGCAGTCCGTGCTTCACCAAAATTCGATTCTCATCGACCAGCGGGGCCACATCACAAACGGTCGAAATCGCCGCTAACCCCAAAAAATCATAGGCCGCCTCCCCCAGCAATGCCTGCGCAAGTTTGAAAGCCAGCCCCCCCGCGGATAATTCTTTGAACGGATAAGGGCAGTCTGCTCGCTGAGGATTAAGAATCGCGTACGCGGCCGGAAGCCCTTCGGCCGGAATGCGGTGATGATCAATCACAATGGCCTGCATGCCAAGCTTTGCGGCCGCTGCAATTTGGCGGTGCGCCGTCACGCCGCAATCCACCGTGACAAGCAGGGCAAACCCGCTGCGCGCCGCGTTTTCGACCGCTTCCTGGCTAACGCCGTATCCATCACGTCCGCGCTCGGGGAGAAACACTTTACATTTCAGACCAAAGCGTTCGAAAGTACCGGCCAGAATGGCCGCGCCGGTAATACCATCGACATCGTAATCTCCGTGGATGAAGACCCGTTCGCTGCGGTCACGAGCCTGCGTAAGCCGCAGACAGGCCGCCTCCATGCCCGCCATGGTCAAAGGCTTGTAGAGGCGGCTGAGATCGGGAGAGAGAAAAAGGCGCCTGGCGGTGGGATCCGCCAGGCCTCTTTTTTCAAGCAGTGTTAAAAATGACGGACTATGCGACTCAAGCAGATCGGCCGTGCTCAACGGGCTTTCCAATCCACCGCCAACGACGACGCCACAAACACGGTGGAATAAATTCCAGAAGCAAATCCTACAAGCAGGATGAACGCAAAATCATGAATGGCGCTTCCTCCAAATAGGTAGAGAGCCACGGTTGAGAGCATCGTGGTAAAGCTGGTGATAATGGTGCGGCTGAGGGTTTCATTGATGCTCGTATTGACAATGTCATTCAATGGCTTTTTGCGCATGATTTTGAGATTGTCTCGAATACGGTCAAACGTGATGATCGTATCGTTGACCGA